>JAFGEC010000010.1 GCA_016931775.1 Candidatus Zhuqueibacterota bacterium
CGCCCGAAGGATCATCCCGGTCCAGTTATGGGAGAACGGCATTGTCCGGTCGGGTTCGATGGGTTCGGCAAAGCGGCTGGTGAGTTTCATTTGCTCGTCCCAGGAAATATCGGCGGTAAGAATGGGAATGGTCCAGCCCCCGTCCTCCTGGCGCATGGACAACAGCCAATGCAACCCGTGCTCCACCCGGGGATCGTTCGTATATCCGGCTTTGATCAGCAAACCCAACATTGCACCGGTGTAATAGGTGGCATACTGGTTGCCGATAAATCCACGGATGTCCCCGTCACCGGTCTGGCAGGAGAATAAATATTCCGCCGCTTTTTGTACGCCCTCATGGGTTCTGTCCATTTCATACTTGTCAACCAGGAACCTGAACTGCTTCCAGGTTTCCACCAGCGGATAGTGGTATGCCGGGTAATTATCGGGATCTTTTTTGCCGGTATATTTCCAGGAGCCGTCGGATTGCTGTTTTTTGAGAATTTTTTGAACCTCGGGCAGCTGCCAAACCGTGCTGATCGGGGGAACCTGTTCCTGAAGCAGGTCGCGTTTGACGAAATATTGCAATGCCTGGTCATCGGAATCCAGAAGAGACGGAATGGGATCGTATTTGAGTTGTTTTTGCCAGTTTGACATGTCAAGTTTGCTATCTTTAAAATGTAAATACCAAAAACCGAGTTAAAAACCATAATCTTAATCCATTCCACCTGCCGGAAACGTACTTTTTAATTACGGCGAGTCGTCTCCGTACTCCAATACGCACCGCAATGGGGACATGATTGTCCGGCGTGAGAGGACAGGGGAACCGACCTGCCGCACCGGCTGCATGTTTTGATGGCGCTTGTATATGTATATCCGCCACCGCCGGATGAGGAAGGTAATGAATCAAAGAACGACGCAGCCAGATTGCGTTTAAAAGCGGTTTTCCACAACAGGATGCAGATAACGATAACAGCCAGCGGAAAGAGCGATCCCTGGATCAAATTAAATACGGCTCTCACCTTATCGTACTGTATATATGAAAATCCTCCGTACACTACCATGGCAAAATAGATAATGTTGCCGATAAATCCGAAAAAACGGTCACGCACCAGAAAACCAATACCGACAATGATTTGCACAACGGGTCGCAGCAAAAACGCCCAATGGAAATATTCCGAATTGAGAATATAAGTCGAACCGGCCTCAACGACGCCCCCAACGATGAACAACGTCCCGATAAAGGACAGTACATCGATACCGGTATCTTCATCGGCAGTCAGATGCTTTCGATAGGAAAAAAGTGAAAAAACCAGGAAAATGACTGTAAAATCAGCAAGCAGCCATATAATACGAAACCCAAAGTTTATTTCAGTTGTGGAATCAACGATAAATGAAGTTAGAGCATTTAAAAGAAACAAAGCCAGGCTTGCCGCAGTTGCCGTCAGGAAAAACAATTTTCTGTTACGAATACCCGCAAAAATCCACAACACAACAGCAAGAGCCAGCCATAAAACGGCCGGGATGATATGGGAAATATTAAAATCCCCGGATGAAAAATAGAGCGTTTGTATAACATTGACCAACCTGATTAAAGCCAGTGCGGAAAACAGCAGCGCAATGGGCGTTATCAAATTTTTATCGATTTTGAGTGATTCGGATTGTGTCATTTTACCCTCCTGTTGTAACCAGTTACCGTCAAGGCACCTAAAAAAGATCGCACTGTTGTTAAAATCAGGGCAATGGAGAAAGCCCTTCATACTTAACCGTCCATTCCCCATCCTGCGGAAATCCGGGCGTTTGTTTTTCCGGCGCACCGTCCCAACCTGCCGCCATCATGGCCACGGCCGTCAACAGTCCGCCGTTACCGGGCAAATACAGCGGCAGCCGTTCCGACTGGTGGTTATGACCGTTGTTCAAATAGGTATTTTTCGGCACATCCATCAGCAGCGCCTGAATTGCCAGGTCGGGCCGGCCCACACGGGCGGCAGTCATGGCCGTTAAAGGATAGTCCCATCCCCAAGTACGTTCCCAGTTCCAGGAAGCCATGACCTGCTCCAGTGTCCGGCGCATCATCTCCACATCAATGTTGTCATTGGGCAGCATACCGTAAGCGCCCAGCAATGTCGGGTGGTCGTTGCGGTTAAAAACATCCTGAAACGTGTTTTGTGCCGTCTCTGTGTTCTGAAAAAATCCGTTATTCGCCGGGAGCGGCGCCAAATGGCCGAGCACATGATCCCATTTTTCCTCACGGGCTAAACCAAGCCGCTCGCGCCATTTTTGTGCGGTCTTGAGGCCGAAAGCCCAATAGGATAATTCAAAAGCCGGGTTCATGGTTTTGTCGGGTTTGTAAATTTCCTGAGCCGGTATAAGCGGCGGACCAAGCACATAGCGGTTAAATTTCTCCTCCCAGTGGGCAAAAGAGGCCATAAAATCGGCCGTTTGAAAAACAATATCTTTGTATTGTTGAAGAATACGGTCATCAGGATTTGACCTGTACAGCAATTCCGCATAATAAATCGGATGCGGTTGCTGCCAGACAAGAAACACACCTACACTGGACGGACTATCCAAACCATCAGGCGATGTCATTTTAGGCCACCGGACGCCCTCATATCCCTGCAGAAGGGCTTTTTTACGAGCACGCGGTAAAATTTTTGTGTACCAGTCCAGACTGTTTTCCAGCATCTCCGGTCGGCCCCACAAAACAAAATGGACGGCGTGCCACCAGTGCATTTCCAGGTGAAATTTACCAAACCAGCTGTTGACGGTCAATCCGGTTTCCTGTGGCGGCAAAGAACCGCTGCACTGAATCGCCGTCAAATATTGCGACAGAACGATGCGCCGTTCCAGTTCTAACGCCTGTGGATGCCGGCTTTCCGATAAATCAACGGCACCGCCGTTGAGCCAGAAATTCCGCCAGAAATTTTCGGATTTTTGTACCGTTGTCGTCACATTTTCTCTGGTCATTTCATTTTCCGGCGAAAAACGGCAGGTAAATTCAAGCTGCCGGCTGTCCGGATTCGTCAGGACAAACGTGTGTTTTCCGGTGGTTTTCAGGCGGGCATTTCCGTTCCAGCGGATATAGACATAATATCGCGTCGAATCCAGTTGCCGTTCAATGGTAACATAATCGTTACCTTTTTCGATTATTGAAGATGTGTGCCTGTCCGGATTATCCCAGTCGCTTGCGTTCTTACCCCATTGGACAGATCCGTAGGGAAAATCAAAACAGATCGCCGGGACTGCCGGTGCTGACGCGCGGACGCTCACGGCAATTTGATCCAGGTCGGGATGAACGCACGTCTGAACGGTGATTTTTTTCCCATCCAAAACAAAAAAACTGTGGATTTTACCCGTCCAGATATCCAAAACCTGATCGATTTCACTGATATCGGACACCTGAATCTCGGAAAAGGCGGAATCTGCTTTCCTGAAAGCTATTCGACCCAGATTCAAACGGTGAGGATTAGACCGCAGGTATTCTGCGGCTTCCGACCTCATTATCGAGGCATAAGGCACCACACGGTCATAAGTATCCATGTATTCCCATGTTTGGGAACGCCGGAAGCCTTTTGTATTGGGAACCGTATGCCATCCCCATTGCGACTGGGTGACCAACGGAATACCTTGTTCGTAAAAAGCGGCCAATGTCTGCAAACCCGTCACATCCACGGTGAAGGCGAATTCGCCGTTGCCGACGGTAAACGGGGAGAGTACATCCGCCTTTCGGCAATCCGGAAGATGTCGGTGGACCAGGGCAAAGCGGTCGATCGTCCGGTAGTTGCTGACATCACCGCAGTTGTAAAACAAACCAATTAAAACAAGCAAAAGACAGAGTAAAAAGGCTGAATGTTTTTTCACAAGACGAGTTTTCAAAAATATATCCTTTTTTAAAATTAAAATTAATTTAAAAATATAGGCATCAAAGTAAAGGAAAAAAGTCCAGTCCAATAATCATTCCGCCGTTTTGTTTACTGCCGTAATTTTTGCCAAGAGTTTCCGGGCGGCTTCCTCCGGACCTTTTTGCTCCCATCCCGGTATCCCCAGCCTCGTCCGTAACTGTCCCACAAAAATATCCGTTTTGAAGAACTTTTCAAAAAACCGTTTTACGACTTGTTCGTGTAGATTTTTATATTGAACGGCGCCGAATACATTGACAAAATAGGTATGCACCAATCCAGTGGATGTGGTGGTTCCTTTGCTCATGGCCGTGCCTTCACGAAAAATGTGCAGTGCCATCTCGGGACCGGATAACCGGTCGATAATGGGATGATCATCATCGATCTCCTCATAATTGTTGGCATAGAGCACCATATCGATGGGATAACCTTTCACAACGTGCTCATAGGTGGTCACCGGCAATACAATACGGGCATTCTGCTGACCGGGATTCATGATAATCGAGCGGTCCAATTGACCGAATGCATAACCCGGCTGTAAATCATCCAACCGCACAAACGCTCCCACTTCAGTTCCATAACCTATAACCTTGCCGTTCTTGTCGATATCCAGTGAACCCATATCATCAGCAATAATCGTAATTTCCTTGATTTGTTCTTTTCCGATAATTCTGAAGGCCTCGAGGGTTTCAGACTTGCCGGCGCCTGTATCTCCAATGACCAGTATGGTGAAGATAAAATCGTTCTTTGTCAATATCCTGACCAAAGCCCCGTGATACGGCATTTTGCCCTGTTTCAAAACTTTGATATTGTGCAGGGTGAGGATCATCTTTTTGAGATAGCCGAAATATCCGAATTGATCCATATTCGGACAGGCGCCCACAATGGTTTTATTGTCCTCATCGTCGTAAAAAACCGTGGGCAGCGGTGCGAGGTCATCCAGTACGGTTCCCGGTACACCGAAAAGATAAACCGCATCGACCGGGCGGTTCAAAAAATCGTCTTCCGCCAGTTCGAACAAATTACATAGTGAGAGTCCCAGTTCATAAAACCGTTCATTGATATATACAAGCACTAAGTATGATCCGACCTTTGCGGGGTAACACAGCCATTCCGGTGTTTTTATCTCGACACGTTCGAGCGGATTGATATTAATCCGTTCAAACTTTCCGGTTCTCTTGTTCATTGGCGGATTAAGCAGCAGGGGTGGATACATTAAAATTTGCCGAATGACGGAGATATCGGCCAGTTTCCGGTATACACCACCGGGCAACGCAAGATTTTTAGGCAGGGCAATAACCGCCAACTCTGCGCCTGCGCGAACTTGCCGGTAAATATTCGGATGTTTACCGGAAATATTCTCTTCGATATCCCGGTATGTCTGCCGGACCAGGTGCGTCAGTGATTCAATCGTTCCGTTAAAAGTCCGGAAAGGACGCCTATCCAGCCGGTCGCCGGTCGAGTCACAGAGGATAAAACGGTCGAATGCTCTCCAAAAATTATACAGTGCTTCTACAAACTCCTGCATTAAATGAGGATGGGTAATGAATCTTTCACCTCCGGGGACCAGCTTGGGTATAGTATCCATCGGCATTTTACTGAGAATCCGTAGAACTTGAATCAACTCCCGAACGTCTTCAATCCCTATTTCCTGAATTTCTTTTCCAAACAGGTTGAGAAACGGAGACCGTGTCGTCTTTAATTCCTCACAAAAACGGAGGACCACTTTGAAAAATAATTCACTCGATATCAGCTCTTCGGGAGTTTCACAAATTCTGTCACGCAAATAAATGATGATTTTTTTATCAAGAAATTTAAAAGTACCTTGTAGATTCATGGATTTTATTCCTCCAAAAGACAAAAAAAATCTAAGCATTGTGATACGTATATATCTCTGAAGATTTAAAATTTTATCAAGAATTTAATTTTCGACATTTTTTATGACATTTGCAAGTGGTTTTAACGGCAGGGTATTAATAGAATAGCTTTTTACCGAAAACTTTTCTCTGTGATCTTTGTGTTCTCTCTGGTTAAAAAATAGAACCACAGTGAGCTCAGAGTTCACAGAGCTGAACACGGAGTATTCCCAAAATTGTACCTGATCATACCCTAAGAACCCACCGTCTCCCCTGCGCACACCAGCAGTGAAAAACCACACTCCCGCCAGCCGTTTTCAAGCCGTAAAAGAATCTTATTATGCCCTTTTTTGAAAAACACTCGACGCAGACCTTCGATAAGCTGCCACTGTTTAACCTGATTGACACTCTGCCACACTTTGATGTCGTTGATCCACACATCGGAACGGTCGTCGCTGCCGACGGCGATCCATAAATCCATGGGCCGGTCCACATAAAGCTCGGTGTAGGCGTAATAGATAGCATACTGATCGTAATGAGGAGGTACGATCATATACGTCGAAGAGGAGAAGAATTCCCATCCGACCGTTCTGTCGTTTTTGCCGGTATAAACGGCATCCAGATCGACAATGGATTCGGGCGGGAAACTTTTATTCACATTTCTTCTTTTCTCATTCGGAAACGGCCCGATGATATACCAGCTGTGGATGTAAAACCATTTTACCGGCCGTCCGGTTGCGGTCACCTTACGGCCGAAATGATTTTCCCAAATTTTCAATTCCGGTGGTAATCGGCGGCCCCCTCCTTCCGGAACATGCGTGTTGTTTTTATGCGAGACAGTACGCATATAGGAAGACAGATCACTCACACGGCCTCCGTTGGGGCCGGCCAGATCTTCAATATTTCCGGCTTTACGTGGCTGGATACGGGTCGAAATATTCTGCAATCCGTTCTCCGAAACACTTGTTTGTGATTCGACCGCTTTCTTGCGCATGGCATTAATGGCTGCCAGTACTCTGTCCATGTCCTGTGTCGCCGTATTGTAAGAATCTTTCCAGGTGTTTAAATCATCAGAAGAAGAAAATTCCTCAGGCACGTCAACAGGGCTGTTTGACGGCATGATATCTTCCATATTTGGAAGGTCGGCGTTAGCGCTGTTAAAGGACCGGTTCTGTGATACCGCCAGTTCCGCAGCTCTGGTCTCATTGAATATCTCAGCGGTTTCGATCTGCAGGATTTTTGCCCTCTGCAACAACTGCGATACGGGTATGTCGGCCATTTTTTGTGCCCCGCCTGTCTGCCGGTCCTTAAATTCGGCACCGGGAATACCATTTTTCTGCCAACCGGAGACGGTTTTTTCAACCGATTCTTTTATGCCCTGCCCGGTTTTTTCCGCTTGCTTCAGTGTTTCCTCGAGCCGGTCCGCCCCGCTTTCCTTTTTCGCTATTTGTTTCAATTTACGTTCCATGCGCTTTTTAGCCCAAAATGACTTTTCACCGGATCGCTGCCACTGATCCAGATCTTTTTTCAGCTTTTCAGCCCTTTTGCGCATATAGATATCCTGCTGATCCAGCCGGGTAAAGTGTTCTTGCATCGACTGCTTGAGCCGTATCAATTCCTGCGCCTGAAGATTTATATTTTTGAGGATATCCTCATCCTGTAACCAGGCCATCAATTCCTTAAAATCTTTCACTTTGGCGTCATAATAATCAAAAGATTCAAGCGCCCGGTTCTGCTCCAATGCCGCCTGTTCAGCATTTTCCGCCACTAAATCCGCCTTTTCAACAGCCCTTTCGTAATCCTTTTGCTCCAAAAGACCCGTAATTTCCTGTTGCAGTTTTTGCACCTTTTTCAATGCCTGCAGGACGCTTTGACCGTATTCCGAGGATTCTTCATGAATTTCTTTCAACTGTTGCTTATAGGTGGAATATTTTTCCGGGAACCGGCGGCGCATCTCCTCCTCCAACCGGCGGACTTGCCGGATGCGCTCATTTCTCACCCGGAGCAGGTCATCACGGACATCTTGCATGCGCTCAATCTTGCTGCGCAATGTGCCGGCATTTTTCTGCTCAAAACGGACTTTTTCCACGACAAGTTTTTCGGCCAGTTCGGTATCCGATATGTGTTTTTCAACACTATTTTTGATATGGGGTAAAATATATACCAGAAAAAAAACGTGAATCAATACGGAGAAAAACAGCCATTTTTTTATACCGCCGGATTTTGGATTATTCGAGAGTTTGTTTTGTGTGAATTCCATAATTCCTCAGTCCTTCATACGCCAGCAGATCCAGTAACTGGATGGTATACTGGCTCTCGGCGTGCCGGTCAATATCAATCATGATATGACTATCCGGGTAATTTGTTGCGATTTCCCGCAATTTTTCGTGTAATTGTGTCCGGCTTACCGGTTTTTTTTCCAAAAAAAATGTTCCGTCGGCATCGATGACGATGTGCAAAACCGAATTTTCAGTTACCGGTAATGCGGAAACCGCAGGATCGGGCAAATCGACCTTAAGTTGTTCCTCCAGTTCAATAACAATCTGTTCCTCTGTCTTGGGCGGTGGTTCCTCAAAATCCGCCTTCTTGAACGTGGTCGCGACAAGAAAAAAAACAATGAGGAGAAACACACAATCGATCAGCGGTGCAATATCGATGGCGGTGGTTTGGTCTTCTTCCAGTCTAATTCGCATGATCGTCTTTCCCGTTCAGGAACCATTTATTCAGCATATCGTTGACTTTTTCTTCCAGAACGAGTGCCAGCATATTGGTACGAATCCGGAAATAATGATAAGAGGCCAATGCCGGCACGGCGATAACCAGACCAATGGCCGTGGTCATCAGCGCATAAGAGATGCTACCGGCCATGAGTGTCGGATCACCCATGGTTTTTGCCGAGGAAATGGCGTCGAAAGCACCGATCATGCCGAAAACGGTACCCATTAATCCCAGCAAAGGACTGACAGTTGCAATGACGGCCAGCGGATAGGCCTTATGCAAATGCATGCGTAATTCCCGGCTGGATAAATCCCCGGCCATGGCCGACAACTCCTGAAATCGAACGTGACGGTTTTTTACCAGTGCCCGGATAATCCGTCCCAGGGTGCTGTCATTCTTGTGGGCAACGTCCAGGATATCGTCATATTTTTTTTCCGACCACAGTGTATCCGCTTTTTCAACAATACCTTCCGGTACGATTCTGGACCGGCGTAAATTTGAGAGACGCTCAAAAATAAAAGCCAGGCCGCTGATCGAAACGGATAATAAAACCAACCCGGTCAATCCCGTTGACATGACCTTGTCGAAAATTGACGTGCCATTCTGTGTTGCAATGACATTATCAGGAGCGGCGCCCGCGAAAACGGCGCCGGACGTTATCATAAAGATAAAGAAAATATATCTGAACATTCTGTGGACCTTTCTATTTCCGTTATCGTTTTTGGTGATTTCCGTATTTTATAAACACAAATTGAACCAAGCTTTTCGTATTTTTACGCAGAATCTTCAGTAGGGTTTCGGGAGAGGGAAAAATTGTAAAATAGAATTTGAGAATTCGTTAAAGCTTTTAAACATTACTTTATAAATTGATTGACTTAATCGAATGACTTGTAATCGAAAATTTTTGTCTGTGTCCTTTGTGTTCTCTGTGGTAAAAAAAATAGAACCATAGAGAGCCCGGAATTCACAGAGCGAAACAGGGTGTCTCCGAGAACAAAACATGCCTCAAAAACTACGGATTCATCGACGGCCATGAAAACGGCGAACGGAGCAGCATATTGCTGATCACCAGCGTTTGATCCCAGCCTTCCACCTTACTGCCGAGGTCATAATCCATGATAAAATATCCCGGCTGATTATCCGTGTTGCGGAACCACATATCCAAATCCCGGATTTCAACCTGATTGGCGCCGTCACCATCTCCGGCCCCGATGAGCCATTTACCATTTACCGGCTCCAGGCAACAGCCACGCTGTCCCCGGTCGTTTATATAAAAAAATTTTTCCGCGGCATCGGTAAAATCATAGTAATTTTTATTGATACTGCCGAAATTATAGCCGGTTAATTGCGCAGTATTGACCGGTTTAGCGCTCATAATCCGAAGATGATTTCGATGATCTATTTGCAGGTAATAGGATCCATCGGCGAAACCGGGTATCCAGACACCTTCCGAACCGTCCAGGTCCACAATAGCCCCGTCATTACGTAAAAAACAACTTATACCTTCAAAACCGTTTAAAAACCGGATATCATCGGCACGGGGATTCTGTGCGGGACGTAGCTTCAGGTATATCCAATCTACGATGTCATCAGGTAAATTCCCGGAATGAACAACACCACAATCACGGTACAAACTGTCCGCATAAGGTGAAATAACGGGAATATAACATGTATCATCCAACTCGGAATAACGAAGTTTGGTGGCCATGCGTTCCGGAGAAGGAAAATCGGGATCCTGCACCGCAAAACGGTAAGGCCCCTCTAAAAAGGCGCGCACGTAAATTTTGGTCAAAACACCCTGGCCGGTGACCAAAATTGTGGAAGCTGTACTGTTGTTCCAGGCGACAGGATCCATCACGTTCATGTTCGTTATGCTCGTGACGGCTGTCCACGTACCCGACTGTTTGCCGACGAGAGTCAATTTCAGTCTCGCCCTTTCTCCGGCCTCCAATCCCAGCGTCCACGTTCCCCCATGCAAGCGGAAAAGGCCACGATCTACGGCAAATCCGGCAAGGGATAATCCTGCCGGTATGTCAACAATAGCCGTTATTTCACCGGCATCTTCCGGACCATTGTTTACAATATCTACGAGCAACTGTACGGCCTGATTGATATTTACCTGCTTATCGTTAAAGGTTTGAGATACGGCAATGTCCGCGCCTGGCAGGCCCAATTCAACAACCACCGGCGCACAAAGCTCTCGATTATGTATTAATTTGGTGTTCGGTGTACCGCCAATATTTACTGTCCGGATACTCAGATGAGGTTCACCGTCATACCAGTTGATTTGCCCGTATTGTCCGGACGCCATTTCAAAATTTACATCAAATTGCAACACATGATGCCAGTGAAGCGAATCAGGACCTCCCAGTACCGTGGAAAAAGCTACCATATCAGTATGATTCACTAAAAACTCGAGGATGCCGAACATCGGCACATAACGCCAGGTGATACGATACTCCCCATTGACAAACATCGAGTCGGTCAACTCAACGGAGACAATATGATCGGCCAGTGTACGATCAAAAATCACGGCGTCCTGCATCTGGAACAGATATTGACCGGAACCATCCGTGGTACGCACATCAAAAAAAAGCTTAAAGGAACCTTCACTGCCATTAAATGCCACATCACGGGTACGCATGCAAATATCCATGATTTTCCGGTAAAATTCGAGCCCCAATACGACAGGACCGCCGAATTCCTGATGATGGACAAGCATTGTTCCCATGGTTCCGGGATCGACGGCCAAAATATAAAAATCAGGCGGATCCGGATTCCAGTCAATACTGCCGGTTTCACCAATTCTTCTTTCCGAAACCAGCTCAAAGTGAACAACAGGCTGCCATACAGCCGGATCAATAGTCCCGAAGAATTCCCGCGGCTTTAAATTCCGATGGCTGATATCGAAACTCAGAACACCGTTATCAGCGTCGTAAAACCACATTTTTTGATAATTTGTCATGGAAAACACCCATAAACTGGTGTCCACACTTACAATCAGATCTTTGAATTGGGTATCCAGCACAAGGGAATTCGTTATATGTTCAACAAGTGGATCGAATCCGTCGGTGGTTCGCACATCCACCCAGATATCAAAATATCCGTAATTATTATCATAATCGATATTTACGACCCGAAAACGCATATCCATTTCCGGCGACACCATTGGCAGCTGACATAATCCAAAACGGCCGATCATAAGGAGATGAAGAAAAAGTACGACTCCGGCAAAATTGTTTATTTTTGCGTTCATAATTTTCTTCCTATATAAATTATATGAATACAGACGAATGTTAGGATACATTCGACGAAAAATGTACAGCAAATAAAATGCCAATTTAAATATTTATAAAGGTTGAAACAGAGGTGGCGACCAGAAAAGGTTCCCCTGAATGCACAGGATCGGTTGAACAACCTGTCGTCAAATAAAAAGTGAAAAAAACTTGAAAAAATACTGAAATGAAATAATTTAAAAGGTTATCCTATCGGTTTTAATTTGGCAATCGCTTCATCGAGATCGGCGGGAGAGAGATTCGCCTCGTTACATATTTCGGAAATGGCTTTATCAGGAACGATATTTTCTTTCTCCAGTCTTCCCATGGCCTCCTGTCGTGTTAAAAGCCCCTCTCGAATCATTTTACTCAAATTTTCATCCTTTTCCGTAAAACCCAGGCTTTCCTTTAGCATATAATTTTTGAGGAAACTGACTTTACAATCAAAACGCCAGGAGGATCCGCTTTCCACATCCTGCATCCAGTTTATTTCTTTTTTGATGGTCGATAATATGAGATTTTCATCCCACTCGATATATTCATAAAGACCGATCATTTTCTGATTCGGATAAAACCATTTCATCAGCCTATCTCTTTGAAAAAAGTAAAAATATTCACGAAAATATATCATGGCATTCACGGGATTCAGAAAATAAAACGGATTTCTCAAAACTTCGTAAATTAAACCAAACAGCATCGAAAGCGGTAAACTTTTACGAACGATCTTTAATCTGCCAAAGGGATTGGTCGTTAAAAGAGTTTTCTTAAAATCGCAAACTTCAATACGTGTTCCGCCACCCAGAAAAATTAACGGGACGTTATTCTTTTTGGCGACTTTTAACAGTCCCCTGAACATACCAAGCCTGCATCCTGAGCACACCATCAGAATCATCGCGGGGGAAGGTTTTCGCAGCCATGATAAAACATTATTTTTAAAAGTTTTTTTCAAAAATTTATGCTTTTCATACACCAGGTCGACTTGCAAAATATCGACCATTTTTTTCATATTTTCAACGGCAATTTCCGGTACAAAACCGCTGTCGGCCGTGTAGGCAAGAACGCGCAGTTTTTTGACCTTGACAAGATAATACAGCGCATAAGCGCTGTCGCGTCCACCGCTTATGCCGACGAGACAATCGTAATCTCCTTTGCCTTTGCCATATTTACTGATAATTTCCTGTAATGCCTTCTCGCCCTTGTATTTCATATTTTCATATGTCTTACAGTAGTTGCATACACCGTCCGCATCAAAAGATATATCGGGATAACTTTCCGGCAGGATACATTTTGAGCACCTTTTCATCAAAACTCCTCATTCAGTATATTTTTCAAGCTCACTCTTTCAAGAAAAGTATATTATATAATTTAC
>JAFGEC010000132.1 GCA_016931775.1 Candidatus Zhuqueibacterota bacterium
CTGAACTTTTTGTTTATGCGGCATGTGCTCAAAATTAAAATCTGTATAAATTTCACCATTAAAGGTCTTTAGTTTGAATTCGGCTGCCAATTGAGGTTTAAACACAACTCTGATCTCTCCATTGAGTGAGCCAATATAACAATCCTCTATTGGATTTTTATCAAAAGCCAGGCTCATATCGCCGTTGAGGGCATACACCGATCCGGAACCCTCAATGTGCTGCATTTTTATTCCACCGTTAATGTTTTTAATGTCAAAATTGCCGACGAGATGAGAAATATTAATTTCTCCCTCATTAACCGTTCGGGCAATTAGTGAGACATTACGCGGTACTTTGAGCTCAAAATCATAGTTTACCTGATAACCCTCATGGTTATATCCTCGCCAGGAAAATTTATTTTCACAATCTTTTCGAAACGGCCCGTCAACATAAATGGATATTTTGTCATTATCGGTACTGATGTCCAGCTTGACCTTTTCCTGGGCATAGTCTATTTTTTGTTTATTCCTGGCCTTGATGACTTTTGTAACATCTAGTTGTACATCGTTGCCGTCATATCCAGTGACTGAAATTGAACCGAAAAAATTGTCGACAACAAGTTCTCTCGAAGCGGTTAATTGAATTATTTGGCTGAAATTTTCCGTTTTTGTTTCTTCGGCCAGTCCGGATTTCAGAATAAATAATGAAAAAATAATCAATAAATATTTCATCTCTTTCTCTCCTATAATACCTATAATAATTGTTGTATTCCCCACTGGGCTTTCTGACGAACCACATCACTAACGGTCTGGTTTGATATAAGCGTGCGCAACGCTTCGAGGGATTTTTTCTCCCGTATATCGACCAGCAGATCGATCAGGGCAATCTGAAGCAGCGGGGACGTTTGTTGTGACAGCGATTGAACGAGTTGCTCCCGTATATTAGGTTCATTGTGAAAACTGTACAGTGCATCAACAACCGCTAACCGGACATTCACATTGGGATCGGTATTCAGGGCCGTAAGCAATGTTTGCAGTAGAGTTTGATCGGGCTGTTGAATACTCCTGCTATAACTGACTCCCCGTAACCTCTCACTGGCTGAAGTCTGTTGAAGCATTGATATCCCAACCATTTGCTTCATTTGATCTACCTGGTCCTGCAGTACCAGGAACTGCTTCTTGGTTTCACCGTTTGTCGAGAAGGTATAACCCGCCAAAAAACCCAAAAACAGAGATATAACAGCTACGGCCATCTGAGGAACAAACCGTCGAGCCCACAAATTACCGATCGCAAAATTAAACTTTTGCTGCCGCTTTTGTAATGCAGTTGCGGAAAAATGCGTCAACATTTTATAAAACCGGATTTTTACAATTGTATCCGGTTCGTTTTCCGGTAATTTGTCAAACAGGGCCGATACTTTGAATAATTTGTTGTACGCTAAACGACAATTTTCACAATGGTCCAGATGTTGTTTTATCTGACCATAGTTTTTATCGTCCATTTCACCTAATACATATTCCGGTAACATCTTTTTTACTTGAATACATAACATGGTTAAGATACCTCTGCTAATTTATTAAACTCATCCGTTAATTCTTTTAATGCTCTGCACGCTTTTGTTTTAACGGCTGGTAATGAGCTTTTGGTAATTTGCGCAATTTGTTTATATTTAAAATGATGAAAGTTTTTTAAAAGTAATATTTCTCGCTTTTCAACCGATAATTTTAAAAGTGCTTTGTGCAGTAGTGCGATGGAGTCCTGTTGATTTGCTGTTTCCTCAGGATCCGGACTGCTGTCTACCACATCCGTTTCGATATCTAAAGTGTCAGATTTATGTTTGTGTTTTCGATAATGATCGATTCGAACATGGTGCGCGATGGAGAACATCCAGGTTCTAAATTCACCTTTACCGCGATATGTATGGCGATACTTCAGGATACGATAAAAAACATCCTGTACCAAATCCTGGCTGACCGGTTGAGAGCCAGTCTGCTTCAGAAAATAATTGTACAAGGCTTTGTTGTGCTTTTCAAATAATACGCCAAGTTTTTCGGTTTCTCCGCTTTGTACTTCTCTCATTAATTGAGTATCAGTGTTCTGTGGCATGTTACATGTTCTCCGTCGGCTGTTCAATAATTGAAACCGGTAAATTTATAAAAGGTTACAGAAAAAATAGCAAATTTTTAAAGAATATAATTTTTCATTGGCTGAAATCATGGATATTCTTGAGGAATGTATGAATGAAAGTGAAATGATAGACTTTTTGGTGGAAATATTAAAGCACATTGAGAAAGTTATTGACCATTACCATCGAATTTCACGTTCACTGGAACGTGTTATTCAAAATGAATTATTTAACAGAGCTGCAGGTTATTATAGAAAACTAAAAAAAAGACGGGTAATAAAATGATGGTAAGGACAGCTTATCCCGTTCCATAGTCGTAGTTTTGCACAAGAATTTGTGAAAAATCAAGGCTTGTTCATTATCACGGTGCGGAATGGGATAACTGTCCTTTGTATTTTCCGGTGAAAAAGCTTGATTCATCTAGATTACAGAACAGCACTTGTCAGCTTGTGCCCATTGCTCCTGGATCAATTTTACAGCCGCAGGAATAGTGACTTTTTTATCACCTTTTGAACCGCATTCCATACTGATATAATCCTGATAATTAATCATTCCAAGTCCGCAGAAACCATTTACATAATTGTCACCCTCGTCCTCACCCGGCATTTTTCGGGTTTTTCGGCTGGCGATGTGCATATGATGCAGATAATCACCGGCTGAGATGATAGCACCGAGATCGCTGGTTTCTTCCCAGGTCATATGCCAAAAATCACCCATAACTGCGACTCCGGGACTATTGACGTCTTTGCAGATGGCGGCAGCATCGGCAAGTTGGCGGAGAAAGTGTGCTTCCTTGCGGTTCAATGGTTCCAGCAAAATCCGTGTATTGGCATTTTCTGCATACTCTCCCAATTCCTGCAATAATTCCACCAGCATCTGACGGGCTTCCTTGTGCGGCAGACTTTTTTGTCGGTCGAAGGCCGGAACCAAAATCATACCCGTTGCGCCCAGTTCACCGGCGGCGATTAAAATTTCTTTTGTCGTTTCTATGGCCAGTTCTCGCATTTTGGGATCCTCGGCGATCAGCCAGCCTTGAAATCCGGCACACACTGCACTGATTTTAATGTTTCTGCCCTCCAGGGCTTTTTGTACAATTTCAACGCGTTCGGGCAATCCTCTGCCATGAGGTTCAATGCCGACAAAACCGTTGGCCTCCAGAAAGTCCAGTTTTTCCGTCAGTGTTTCGCCCGGCGCAACATTCTCCTGGCATGAAAGTTTGAGTACGGCTTGACTTTTTGGGGTGGATTTTTCAGTGCCGGCTTTGCACGCCAATGAAATGGCCGCCCCGGTTCCCGCTGCTATTTTGAAAAAAGCACGTCGATCCAATGACATTTATTTCTCCTTTACATAGTGAAAAAAACAGCAATCCCCGTCTGTATGATCGACAGACGGGGATGAAACCGTTTTATCTGGTTTTGCTTTCCGTTCCCGGTACAGGTATGTCTTCTTTCATCTTGAAAGAGCCAAAATTCAGTTTTTCGGGTCCGAGCTTGAAAGCTGATTCGACTACAGTATTCCAATCCTGCTGTTTGCCGGTATATGCGGACATTCTTCCCATGATGGCAACCAGCGTTGACTGTGCCGTTGCTGCGGCCTCGTTGAAAGGCTGATCTGTCCGGATCGCCGTTACTAAATCCACATGCTCCTGAACATATGGCGATAGTTCCTCGATCTTTTCTCCCGATTCGTTTTTCGGATAGGGGTATTCCCAGATGAGTTCACCTTTGGAATTCCATATTTTATCGGCACAGTTGGTGTAACCTTTGGAGCCCATAATAAATTCGGATACATTGTTCGTGCAGCTGTTGATCTGACGGCACATGCTGTGCACATGCATGTCGTTTTCGTACACGTAATCGATGCTGAAATTGTCATATTGATCGCCGGTGACGCGCCGTTGTCTGGAACCGAATCCCACACAACTTTTGGGCAGCATACCGGTGAACCAGTGTACTACATCTATGTTGTGAACGTGCTGCTCGACAATGTGGTCGCCGGACAGCCAGGCCCAGTTGACCCAGTTGCGAATAGACCATTCTAAATCACTCCAGCCGGGTTTCTTTTTGAGAGCCCAGAGCTGGCTCTGATTCCAATAGATATTTGCACTGCGTATTTCTCCAATCGCGCCTGCTTTTATTTGCGCAAAAGTGGCATTGTAATTCCTTTGATGTCGGCGTTGAGTACCCGTCACCACACTGAGACCGAATGCTTTTGCCTTTTCAGCGGACTGGATGATTGTACGGGCACCCACCGGATCGACAGCCACCGGTTTTTCCATAAATACATGCTTTTTCGCTTCTACGGCAGCTGCAAAATGTATGGGACGAAAATAGGGCGGCGTTGCAGTAAGAATGACATCCACATCTGTTGCCAGCAGGTCTTTATATGCGTCCAGGCCGACAAAACATTTGTCATCAGCGATTTCGACCTTTTTATTCTCTTTTAAGCTCTTCCGGCAACCGTCGATTCTGTCCTGAAAAACATCCGCCAGGGCAACGATTTGCAGGCCATTTGCCGAATTCAGAAAATCCATTGCCGCGCCGGTACCCCGGCCGCCACAGCCAATTAATCCGGCCTTCAGTTCTTTGCCGTCGGGCGCTTTATCGGCAAATTCAGGTATTTTAGCGCTGGGCGTTGGGCCACCGCATGCCATTAGTACGGTTCCCGCTGCAGCCACGCTACCGATAAACTGCCGGCGATTGAAACCAGCCTCGTTTTGTTTCATCTGACTACTCCTTTCAGTTTAGCTAGAATTTATTTTTCTATATTATCACAGACAACACGAAATCCCACATCCATGACATCCGAATACCACCATAAACTTTTCGGAATCTGAGGATCTGTCATCAACCAGCGATCATGCCGGGTATAGTCACGTGCCGCGCACCGAACATCTATCGCATCACTTTTATACGAACCACCGCGCACGACGTGTTCGGTTCCGGTTGCTGGGCCGGGCGGATCTGTAATGACCTGCCCGGCAGGGTAATTTTTATAGGCATCCGGAGCGTACCAATCGGCACAAAATTCCCGAACATTGCCCAGCATGTTGTAAAGTCCGAACGGATTCGGTTTCACAGCGTCCGGTGCCTGGGTTTTTGCCTGACTGTTTTTTGAATAAATGACAAAAGTATGAATTGTTGTCGTATCTATACCAAACAATCGATTCATCCAACGCTTTTCCGTATATTTTTTAGGATTACCTTCGAAAAAATAAGGTGTTTGGCTGCCGCCGCGGCATGCATATTCCCATTCAGCCTCTGTGGGTAACCGATAATTTTTACCGCTGATTTCGGACAACCATTTGCAATATCTAAGCGCAGCAAAATATGTCATGGTAATGGCAGGTCGGTCTCCACGTCCCCAACCCTGCTCTGGATTGCCATAGGGTGGTGTCGGACCGGTCACCGCATCGAGCTCGGACTGCGAACCGGTTAAAATCTGTGTGTCAGTTCGGCCATCGGCTTTCGTGGCGTAGTACCACACCCAGAATTCCCGCCATGTCACTTCGTATTTTGCCATCCAAAAAGATGATATTTTTACCGTTTTTGAAGGTCCTTCATCCGCCTTTCGATATGGTTCGTCCGGAGGAGAACCCAGTGTAAATTCTCCTCCGGGAATGGCGATCATATCAAATTTTACTCCCGTACCCGGTATAAACTCGGTAAAGTTTTCAAACTTTTCCACTTTTGCCGGCCGGTTATAGATTATTTCAACTTCCTGCTCAGCAAATTCAAAATCAACTTTTTCAGCGTCGGGATCATAATGTCCTACATGCAAATGACAGTTTATGCAGCGCAATTGATCCGATTTTTGTTTGTAATACAGGTGTGCATCACCACCTTTTGTGGTCAGAGTCATCGGGAAAAGGTTTTGATGACAATGGATACATGACGTATCGTAGGTAAAATGTACGGCATTTTCGATTCTCGATTTATTTTCCCAATCTATTTTTTCCGTATCCTTAAAGAGCCATCCGTATACATCTCTTATGCCGGTTTCGGCTTTTTCAGTATAATATGCCAAACCACCGGGCGGCAGATGACAATCAACACAGTTCACGATTACACCGGTACGATTGTCATAGTGCGAACTGGATTTCCATGAATCCGTAGCCTGCGGATGAACGTGACAACTGGCGCAAAACTCATTGCTGGATGTTTTTTGAATTCCAATATGAACGGCGAACAATAATAAAAAAGCGGATAACAATCCGGCGGAAAAAAAATATTTTCGAAAACTCTTTGAGACTTTTTTATTCATGTATGAATCCGTTCCTTTCTCTGCGGTTGTTTGGTCTTTTTCGTTTTTTCGCGTTTCGGATATAGAGGGACGTTACTGCGGCCAATGCTATGCTTGTGTAGAAAATAGAACTGAATTTAATATATTATTTATTATGTTTTGATGCAAGCCTAAAATGAGGCAAGGCGGAAACTTCAGTTATGGGTGGAGCATGAAAAAGGAAAAAACGGGATTTGGTCGGATGCTTGTGCAGAAATGCATATTGCTAAAAATTGACATTACCGGTTGAATACATCCATTCCAGCAACCGGTCTAATTCTACAGTCGCCATCCCGATAGCCGTATCACAAACGCCATAGTAAAGGTAAATTAAACCGTCTTTAAGAACACATCCGGTAGGAAAGATGACATTGGGTATATATAATCCGAATTTTTCATAGTAGTATTCGGGTTCCATGATAAATTGCCCCGGCCGTAAGATCACTTTTGTGGGATCGTTTAAATCCAGTAAAACCGCACCAAGGCGGTAACAGACACGTTTTGTGAGCGGCTCTAAAGTCTCCACACCGTGGTAAAATAACAACCATCCCTTTTTTGTCTTTACGGGTGGTGTTGCGCCGCCGATTCGGCCGCCTTCCCATGGAAATTCCGGTTTAATCAACAATCTGGATTCCGACCAGTTTTTTAGATCGGTGGAGAAGCGAATACGGATCGCCGGATCGCCGGTACTTTGTATGACTGTATGATCCGGACTGACAAACTGCAACGGTCTGTGCAGCAAGACAAAATTTCCATCAATTTTTTCCGGAAAAAGAATGACATCACGATCATCCACATCTGGAGGCGTGACCCATTCATAATGTTCCCAGGTGATCTTATCCCGCGAAACAGCAACGCCGGAACGAGTAAGATTATCTAGAGAATTACCGCTAAAACCGGGGAATTGTGCTTCATGGGATTCGGGAACACCCAATCCGGTTGGATATGAATTCCAGGCATACGGACGGAAGGCATATGTCATATAATAAGAGTTTTCAATTTTTACCAACCGGGGATCCTGTACGCTGCCAAAGCGGCTGCCTGCCATTGCCGGTGTATATACGGGTTTGTCTAAAACATGTTCAAATTGAACGCCGTCAAAACTTTTCAGCATGCCGATATGACAAGAAAACGGACGCAGGCCTCCTGCTGCGCGTTCATAGAGGTAAAATGTATCATTTTCATAAAATACCCCCGGATTAAAAACGGCCGCCATTCTCCATGAAAATTTACCCGGTGTGATAATGGGATTGTCCTGGCACCGCTTAAATTGGGGAACAGGTGTATTTTCCATTCGTAAATCAACACCTACACAATGATAAAAAAAAGCTGCTGACCGACTCGGCAAAGTCTTTGGATCAGCAGCTCCACCCAATTATCAGAGAAATAATCTCCGATAGGTTTTGAGTTATTTTGTCTAATACCGCCTATTGTCTTCAGCGGTAGGAATCCTAACGGAGAAACAGCCCTCCGAAAGGTTTTAAAACCTTAAACGTTACAACATAAATTTCAAAAAATCAATAGGTCATTGATATATTTTGATAGGGAGTTTCCCTATATGATTTGGGATGCTATCAATTACCTATATAATAAGAGTCGCTAAATATAAAAATTCTCTCAATTAAAGTGTCAAATATGTGCGTTTATACGGGAATTTCCAGGTTGCTTCCATTAATTACTTTTCGTAAATTTAAAAAACAAACAAGCAGAGAAAATTTATGCACGAAACCGGCTTGGCCCAGGAAATAGTAAATATCGTCGAAGAGATCGCCCGCCAGCATTCGCCCAAACAGGTGATTCGTATCACGCTGAATATCGGAGAAATGGTCGCCGTTGTACCGGATATGCTGAAATTTGCTTTTCAGGCAATTGTTGAAAACACACCTTTAAACAATGCCCGCCTTGAAGTTCAAATTATTCCGGTTACTGCCGTGTGTAATAAATGCCGTAAATCTTTTCATATTTCACAATTTGAGTTTAGTTGTCCGTATTGCAGTTCAGTGGACTTGACGGTAAGGTCCGGTGACGAATTTTTAATCAAAGAATTGGAGTTTAAAGAATGTCCGTGATTACAATCGAACGTAAAATTTTAAAGAAAAACGATCAGTTTGCCATGGAGGTACGGGATTTTTGTGCGAAGCACAATATTCTGGTTCTCAATTTACTCAGTTCTCCTGGCTCCGGAAAAACCACTATTTTGGAAAAAACGCTGGCACGGATAAAAACGCGAGTAAATGTGGCAGTTATTGAAGGAGACGTTCAAACGGACCAGGACGCCGTCCGAATCGCACGGCAAAATGTACCCGTCGTGCAAATTGTCACCAATGGCGGGTGTCATCTCGACGCGGCACTTGTGCTCGATGCCGTATCAAAAATGGATTTGTCGGGTGTACGTTTACTGTTTATTGAAAACGTCGGCAATCTGGTTTGTCCATCTGGATTCGATTTGGGTGAGCATCATAAAATTGTCATAGCCAGCACAGCTGAAGGAGACGACAAACCCCTAAAATATCCGAAAACATTTCGTGTATCGGATGTTTGTTTGATCAACAAGATCGATCTTTTGCCTTATTTAAATTTTGACGTTCCTGCCTTTCTGGCAAACGCTAAAAAAATCAATCCCGATCTAACATTTTTTCAAATATCAGCACAATCGGGCGAAGGTCTGGATCCATGGATCGCTTGGCTTGAATCTCGTGTAGAACCAAAACAGTGAGCCAGGCCGTCCAACTCGCAAAAATTAACATTTACGGCGCCGTACAAGGCGTCGGCTTCCGTCCGTTCATATATCGGCTCGCTCAACAATACAATTTAAAAGGCTGCGTATCCAACACATCGCAGGGTGTCAGCATTTTAGTTGAGGGTTCTGTAGAAACTTTACGGGAATTTATCACTGCCGTCAGACTGAAAAAACCCGAACGTGCTGTTATTTTTTCCATGAACTATTATTTTGTTCAACCTGCCGGTTATAAAGACTTTGAAATTATCACGAGTGAAAGCGAAGGCGTAAAATCAGCCTGGATTTTACCGGATATTGCGACTTGTCATTTATGCATTGAAGAGATTTTTGATCCCACCGACAGGCGTTATTTATATCCATTTACCAACTGTACACATTGCGGTCCACGCTATACCATTGTCGAGAGCCTGCCTTATGACCGGCCCAACACGACCATGAAAAAATTTGTCATGTGCCCGGCATGCCGTGTAGAGTATGAAAATCCCAATAACCGCCGTTTTCACGCCCAGCCCAACGCATGTCCTGAATGCGGTCCAGTTCTGCAGTTTTATAACAGTGTAGGTTCTTTAAAACAGGATCGTCATAACGCATTGCTTGCCGCCGTATCAGCCATTCGAAAAGGGCATATTGTCGCTGTCAAGGGATTGGGCGGCTTTCATCTTTTTGTCGACGCCGGCAACCGTGACGCTGTTGCACGACTCCGGGCGCGAAAAAATCGCGAGCAAAAGCCTTTTGCGCTCTTGTTTCCGGATATCCGTTGTGTTGAATCGGTCTGTACTATTTCGAATGTTGAACGCCAATGGTTGATCTCACCGGAAGCTCCCATTGTCCTGCTGCACAGGCGCCATGGCAAGTCGAGCAATGACGCAACAATCTGCTCCGAGGTGGCTCCTTTTAATCCCTGGCTGGGAGTGATGTTGCCGTATACGCCCCTGCATCATATTATGTTAAGGCTACTGGACAAACCGGTTGTCGCGACCAGTGCAAACCTATCCGATGAACCGATCTGCTATCAAAATGAAAATACACTCGAACGTATGAAAGGTATAGCCGATTGTTATTTAATGCATAACCGGCCGATTGCCCGGCATGTGGATGATTCAATTCTGCGAGTCGTGAAAAACCGCGAACTGGTATTGCGCAGGGCTCGTGGCTTTGCACCGCTTCCTGTTGCAACCGATGTGAAATTAACCCCTTCACTTGCTGTAGGAGGGCATTTGAAGAATACTGTTTGCCTTGCACAGGACAAGTTTGTTTTTATCAGTCAGCACATCGGTGACCTTGAGACGGAATCCTCGATGGCCGTGTTTAAAAACGTCACTGATGATTTAATCCGTTTATACCAGATAAATCCGCAAAGTATCTTTACTGATTTACATCCGGATTATGAATCGACAAAATACGCTCAAAGAATGTATACCGGCAGCTTTGGCGTGCAACATCATTACGCACATATTTTGAGTTGTATGGCTGAAAATGAAATCGCTCCGCCTGTTCTGGGTATCGCGTGGGATGGAACCGGCTACGGGCCGGATGGGACGGTATGGGGTGGAGAGTTTTTAGAAATTAATGCAAACGGCTATAGGCGTATCGGGCATTTGCTGCCGTTTTTACTTCCCGGCGGAGAAAAGGCGGTTAAAGAGCCCCGCCGAAGCGCAGCAGGTGTATTATATCGGATTTTTGGTAGAGACTGTGCCGACACAGCGGAATTTCAAAAACTATTCCCACAAAAGCAAGCCGGCGTCATTTTAAAGATGCTCCAACGGCGTATTAACTCTCCCGTTACCACCAGTGCAGGCCGGCTTTTCGATGCGGTTTCCGCGTTGTCTGGTATACAAACCATCAATTATTATGAAGGACAAGCGGCCATGCGGATGGAATATCTGGCTGAAAGTTCTGAGTCAGACAATACATCATATGACTTTAACATTGGAGAAAATAATCTGATTGTTGACTGGAAGTACATGATACAGCAAATTTTAGAGGACGTACGTTCAAATGACTTGCATTATGTATCGAAAAGATTTCATGAAACCATGTCGGCAATAATCGTTCGCGTTGCTGAAAGGGTAGGAGTGGAAAAAGTGGTTATGAGTGGAGGATGTTTTCAAAATAGATTACTCTTGGAACGGACGATTACTTTGTTGGAAAAGGCCGGATTCATGCCGGTCTGGCATCAAAGGGTGCCGCCCAATGACGGTGGTATTTGTTTGGGGCAGATTATGGCGCCGGTGTATGGGGGTATTAAATAAAAACAGAAAATTTTAAAGGCCGATTTATATTTTAATTTTATTGATTTTTTGTTGTTTTTGAGTTACGTTTAAATCAGAACTGGTTCGAAAGTAATGTAGGGTAATCCCGACATGGCTGAACCGAAAAAATAACAACAATTGAACGTTTTTCAAATATTGAGGTGAATATGTGCCTGGCAATACCAGGAAAAATTATTCAGATTACCCAACAGGAAAAAGACAACAGGTTGGGAAAAGTAAACTTTGCCGGTGTGGTCAAAGTTGTTAATCTCACTTACGTGCCGCAAGCTGATGTGGGAGATTATGTGACCGTGCATGTGGGATTCGCTTTGAACGTCATGGATCAACATGATGCGGAACTGGTCATTTCGCATTTAAACTCAGTCAGTGAACAAAACGAGGCCAAACTTGATAAAGTACGTCAGCGAATTCAGAAACGTTCAGGCCGTTCATAAAATACTGAAAGACCTGCACGGTATCACCAAACATTCCTGGTCCATTATGGAAATTTGCGGCGGACAGACACATGCTTTGCTCCGTTATGGAATCGACGAACTTTTACCGAAAAAGATAACTCTGTTGCACGGGCCCGGCTGTCCGGTATGTGTCACACCGCTGGAAAAAATTGACAAAGCCATTTATATCGCACGGCAATCAGATGTGATTTTTTGTTCGTTTGGTGACATGCTGCGTGTACCCGGCTCACATCTGGACCTGCTTTCCGCTAAAGCAGAGGGCGCAGATGTGCGTATTGTCTATTCACCTATGGATGCCCTTAAAATTGCCGGAGAAAATCCACACCGGCGCGTGGTGTTTTTTGCTGTAGGATTTGAAACCACAGTCCCTGCAATCGCCATGACGGTGCATCGTGCGGCAACGTTAAAAATGAAAAATTTTTATCTGCTCGTCTCCCACGTTCTTGTGCCGCCGGCCATTCGGGCATTACTTGCTGCGCCGGATAACCGCGTACAAGGATTTTTGGCTGCAGGACATGTTTGTACGGTTATGGGTTATGAAGAATATATTGCCATTTCAAAGGAATTTAAAATACCTATCGTGGTTACCGGATTCGAACCTTATGACCTGGCAATGGGAATCTTTATGTGTGTCAGGCAACTGGAAAACGGAACCTTTAAAACTGAAAACGAATATACGAGGGCTGTAGCACGGCAGGGCAACGTATTGGCGCAGGATTTGATGCATCGTGTATTCAAAGTAGTGGATAGAAAATGGCGTGGCATTGGTGTGATTCCGCAAAGCGGATTGGATTTGAACGAACATTATGCTGAATTTGATGCTGAAACGGCCTTTAATGTACATCTTGAAGTGCAGGAACCGGAGGAGTGTATCAGCGGCTTGGTTCTGCAGGGAGTGAAAAAACCGTTTGAATGTTCTGAATTTGCCAAACGCTGCACACCGGACCATCCGCTGGGAGCAACCATGGTTTCAACCGAAGGAGCTTGTGCAGCATATTACCGGTACAAAATGATTGATGGAGATAAAAAGTGACACAAGATATTTTATCATTCCAATGCCCGATTCCGCTGGATGAATATCCCTATGTGGTGATGGGCCATGGCGGCGGCGGTCGACTTTCGCATCAATTGATCGAACAAATGATTGCTCCGGCTTTGAAAAATCCTTACCTTGATGGTCATGACGGCGCCGTTCTCGGACCGGTTGATGGAAAAATCGCATACACCACGGATTCTTATGTCGTCAATCCGTTGTTTTTCCCTGGCGGTGATATCGGAAAACTGGCGGTTTACGGTACTGTGAACGATCTCGCCATGTGCGGTGCTTTGCCCCGTTATCTGAGCCTGGGTTTTATCATTGAAGAGGGCTTTTCGATGAATACCCTCTGGAAAATTTTAGTTAGTATCGGAATAGCTGCCAGAGAAACCGGCGTGCAAGTGGTCACAGGAGACACCAAAGTTGTTGACAAGAATAAAGGCGACGGAATTTATATTAATACTTCAGGGATCGGTGTCGTGCCTCACAATTTACGGATCGCCCCCGATCAGGTAAAAACCGGCGACAAAATCATCATCAGTGGAGATATCGGCCGGCACGGCATGTGCATCATGTCTCAGCGGGAGGGACTTTCGTTCGAAAGCGATATCAGCAGCGATTGCGCCCCCCTGGCCGGTGTAACAGCGGAACTGGTGCAAAACGTGAACGTCCACTGTATGCGCGATTTAACCCGGGGCGGACTGGTAAGTGCCCTGCTGGAAATCGCCGGTGTTTCAAAAACGTATATGGAAATTACGGAAGAACATGTTCCGGTTAATTCAAATGTTGCCGGCGCCTGTGAAATTTTAGGCCTGGATCCCATGCATGTGGCCAATGAGGGCCGGTTTATAGTTTTTGTGCCGCCTGTTGACGCCCAACGAACTGTTCAAATACTGCAGCAGCACGACATCGCACAGCACGCCCGGATCATCGGAACCGTCGCGAATGGAACACCGGGATCGGCTGTAGCCTGCAACGCATTCGGCGGACGGAGGATTTTGAGCATGTTCAGCGGAGAACAGCTACCGCGGATTTGTTAACGGGAGTCAGATGGAATGGTTGTTTTTGTTTTCGAAATGTGAGAAATGTTATGAAACGAATAGATAAATTGATTTTCGGTCTTTTATTTGTGACTGTTTTCCCCATATTATTTTTCTTACTGGCCATTCTCTTTTGGTTTTATATATCCCATAATGAGAGCGTTGTTCTATATTGGGTCGTGAGTGGTTTATTAGCGGGATTTATACTGGCGGGAATAAATTTTAAAAAAATGATTCAAAATGCCTTTGATCTGCCACAAAGAATCCTTGTTTTTATTTATATTTTTTATAACATCTGTATATATGGCTTTTTTATGGGATTTCCTGTTTTTAATATGGTAACGGGAATTGTTGCGGGATGCTATTGTGGGAAGAAGGTTGTTTATGAAAAAGTCGAGGCGAATCAAATCATGCATATTGGAAAGAAAATTTCATCCTTTACCGCATTTATAGTTTTATTGTTTTGTATCCTTTCCGGAATAATTGCTATAATAGATGGATCAATTGGGGGTGAGTTGGAGCATATGCTGGGATTGGGATTCAAGGTAACGGAAGGGATGGTTTTATCACTTATTTTAATTGGTGGATTGGCATTAATTATTTGCCAATACTATTTGACCAAAATGGTATTTTTAAAAACGACAACATTCTATCTCAAAAAGGAGTATGTCTGATTCGTGAGATATTTACATTTTTGTCGAGTATTATTGGAAGACTTTTTTTATTATCGTTTTTAAAGCTTTTGGAGGAGGAAAATTCAAAAGCTGGTCGTTGATCAACAAAATCGACTTGATTATTGTTTATAACATAAAATTATCTGACTCGGATGGGGTCGAATGAAAGGGATAGTTTATGTCACAGTCAGTAACTTACAACCAGGATGACAAAGTTATCCTGGTGAAAATTTCAGGGGATGTATCAAGTGAAGAGCACTATATTATTCGTGATAAAATCTTAAACCTGGTCAGGAAGAAAAATTGCTCCAGAGTTCTCGTCGATTCACAGGAATTGGATACCGGTAAAATATCGACGATGGTAGCCTTCTTTTTTGCAGAGTCGGTTGCCCGGATGTATCCGAGTATACGCATCGCTCATATCATTCCCAAGGATGCCAAATCGAGATCGGATGTCAAATTTGTATCCGATGTTGAGGCAAACCGTGGCTTGGTTACAGGAAAATTTGAAACGTATGAAGAAGCCAGAATGTGGCTTTGTCAAAGCTGATTCCATTAGACCTGCCCAAAAATTTCGATAAACCTCTCATACGCGAAAAACGATTGAATTTCCCAATATTATTGTATACCTTTTCTTAAAATAAAGCTATTTGTAATAAGAGGTGACGTCATGAAAAAAAAATTGTCTTTTTCCCTTTTAACCTTGCTGCAATTTACACTATTCACATCACTCTTCGCTCAACAAACCGGGTATACCGATTTATTTGACGGTCCGGTAAAAGTATCCGGCCCGCCGTCGTTTTCTTTTCAGCAGGAAAACGGTATTTTAAATATCATGGTGGACAAAGAACCTTCTAAACGCTGGCAGGGTGTATACTATGACATTGGTGAAATCATCGATATATCTGCAAGGCCGGTGATGAATGTCAAATTAAAAAGTGACGAGTCATTCCTGCTTACTGCTTATATCGTCGATACAGCCGACAATAATATGACTCAAAATGTGAAAATCTATGCTACAGATATCTGGGTGGACTATTGTATCGATTTTAGCGATTTTAACGGAGCAGGCGTCGATGCTGCACAAATTAAGGCATTAATTTTTACACCAAACGGTAATTCAAATGACGGCTTGTTAGCACTCGTTCAAATGGACAAAATAAAAATCGGAGATGATGCCCAAAAATTTGCCGGTATTGGCGGCATCGCATCGATGAAAACTTTTCAAGGATCTGTTGGTTACAGTATTTCAGTTCTTGATTTAGAAAATTTTTCCGACCTGATCGTAAGCGGTGGAACCGTCTCCGTGACAAATTTGAAGGTGAGTATAGCCTATTCAGGGCCGTCAAACGTTTCCTTTGATTGTTTACCTGGATTTATTGGAACGGATACACTTAACATAACCGCCGTCGGCAGCACCGGATATGAAGATAATACGATTAAAGTACCGCTTGAGGTCGAAGGTAACATCCAACCGTATATGAACGATATCGAAAACATGGATATCATGGCCTCTGATACCGTGACCATCAGGTTAACCGGAATTGACGACGGCAATTCGACAATCCAACAGCCTTTGCAATTATCAGCTGTTAGCGATAATCCGTCTGCCCTGCCGAATGAGAATTTAATTATCGATTACGTGCAGGGCGCAACTGTCGCCGATTTGACAATCGTCGGTGTACAGGGTGCTGAAAATGTCGCAGTAACGATAACATTGGATGATCAGGCATATGAGAATAACCTGTATATTGTTACATTTTTACTCAATATTTATACACAATACAATCATGCCCCAACCGTCAACTTTGTGCCCAATCAGTTCTCTTACCTGGGCCAGGGTGAACAGTCTGTCGTATTGACCGGTATTTCCGACGGCGATGAATTTCTGCAAAATTTAACTTTTATCGTCGAAAGCTCCAATGAAGCGGTTCTACCTTCGGATAATATCACGATTGACTATTTGCAGAATAATCCGACCGCGGAATTAAAATACACCGCCATTGATGTGGGCTCGACTTCAGTTACCCTGACGATCGCCGATGATGGCGGTACTGAGGCAAATAACGGCGATGCCAGCATTCAATCCGTTTTCGATATTGAAATCGGCAATCTACCACCCACCGGACATACACCGGATATAAGCGCGTTTGATACCACAAACGCATCAGTTAACGAAAACGTCGGTGAGTGGAAAATCGAGGGTAATCTGACGGCGCAAACATGTCAACTGGGGACATTTCATGGCAAGGAAAATGTGATAAAGATCGACATCTCCGCAAAATCCTGCTGGACAGGTCTCTGGTACCGCTGCCCGGAACTCAACGTGGATAAACACAGATATTTGTGTTATGATATTTTCTTTGAGGGGGGAAGTTTTTCATCCAATCCGGGACAGACCCACAGCTATTACTGGGATGCAAATAATCAGCGCAACCTGCCGGAAGGCCATGCCCAGAGAAAAACCGTATCTGAGGGACAGTGGGAAACCGTTTTTATGGATTATCGCGGGCCTGAGGGTATGATAAATGACGACGGTGTAGAAATCAATACCAAACGCATTCAACAAGTACTGATCAATTATGCCAGCAGTTTTGGCTGGCCGTTTCCCAGC
>JAFGEC010000133.1 GCA_016931775.1 Candidatus Zhuqueibacterota bacterium
ATATATAAAAGCACATTATTCCAGAGTTCAGGGGCCGATCCGGAAGAAAGCGATTGCGTCACCCTGTCGACAATGAGTTTGATCAAAAAAAGATTGACCAGCGGTAACAAGCCCTGTAAAATTTGCAGTAACATGGACATTACCGTCAAACCTCGCGCGGATTGCCAGACGAGCCTGACAGCACGATAGAGGTTGTTGATGTTTTGTTTGGTAATTTTCGGAGGTTTGGAACGCATTTACATTTTCATCATCTCATTAAAAGCGGCTCATGAACAGACCTTTTTCATAATCAGCCATTTTACATTTTTTTCATTTTGTTTAAAATATTCACTTTTTTCCGTGCCGAATCCTAGTTTTATATACAACTGTACTGCCGGTTTATTGGATTCCCGCACCCTTAACCGCAAAATATTTTGCCCTTCCTGAACGGTCAAACCAATAACAGCATTGCTCAAAAGCGTCCCAATCCCTAGGCGGCGATAGCTTCTGCCGACCAGTAAACTATTCAGCCAGAGTTCATCGGTATTTTTGTTTTTCAATCGAAGCAGCTGAACAAACCCGACGATTTTTTTTCCATGTCTGGCGACGAGGTTGGTACAATTCGGGGCCGTCAAAGCGTTCTCATCCTGTTGACTCTGCGGATCGAGCCATGGCCGTAACGTTTTCCAATCGGATATCTTCGCCTCGCCGATTGTTATTTCCGGTTTGAAAAGTTTATAGAAGCTAAAATGAATAAACCGTAAAATATCAGAGAGGATCATATTGGAGACACTTTTGATTATTTTTTAAAGCACTATCATAGCCATTGCACTCAATGAGCACCGCCAGATACGGTAACATGTTGGAAGCGCCTTGCAAAAAACGCTACTTTTCGTTAATTCTTTGAATATTGTTTTTTATAAACCTTATTTTTTCTTTTTACCTTAGTAGGAAAAATACAAACAAAATTTACCTTATTACCTTATTTTTATTAATTTTACACAAATAAGGTAATAAGGTAAGCTCCTTACTTTCCAATTTCTACTAAGGTTTAAAAGAAAAAAATAAGGTTTCATTCTACGGACCTACTTTGAAATAAAATTTTGGGATAACTCTTTTTTTTGACACTTGACAATATTCGCCAAGCATTTCCTCATTAATGATGCGACCTCAGTATAAGGCTTTTGGCATAACCTCGAATTAATTTTAATCCTTTCTGTCCGGTAGTCAAAAGCTGGCGGAGGGGCAGCAGATAATACCAACTCAACGCAATTTTTCTGTTAAAAAAGCTGTTAACCGGTATTAATTTATTGTTTTTATACAGATGTGAAACAAAACCGATAATAAAATCGACAGGAACCTGATGAATTTCGGCAAACGTTGAATCACCCCGGGTAAAGACAACTGGATTGTTGTTTATCAAACTTTTTTTTACAATTCTGTGCATGTAAAGACGGTTTTTCAAGCGATAAAAAATAATAGATCCTCTGTGTGGATTTTTGTTATTCAGACTTGATATACGAACGATGTCACCATTGCGAATAAATGGTGACATGCTGTTGCCAAACACTTTTAATTGCAGCGTCCCGTTTTTTAAAAGTGCATCTTTGGCGATACCATGAACCTGGTGATTTTTTAAAGTCAGGGTGCGCATCGGACATCATTGATCATTTTTTCATCCGGGAAAAATCCGAATTCATAGCAAGCCGTAGCGGATACCACCTGGCTGATGAAATCGAGGGTAAAATCCATCCCCTCCCTGTTCCAAAATGGCGGAAATGATCGTGCAAATAACTTGGAGGTGGCAATCACACCGTTTTGGGGAACGAGCTGATTTACTTTTGACTTTCGCAGGAAAAAGATCTTTTTCAAAGGAATGGCCAGAGGCGCTATACCATGGAATGCGCCATGCCAGGGTGTGCCGTACATCTTGAACTCACCATTTTCTTTTCGAATGATGATGCGGTCATCATTTAAAATCCGTGCATGTTTTTCCCAAATTGCAGCCGTCGTCGACTTGCCATGGGTCGATTGGCCGGCAAACAAATAGCCATTATTATCGTCATCGACCCCGCACGAGTGCACCATAATGCCTCTTTTATCCGCCAGATAGTTGATCATGAGGACCTCAGACAACGGGAATTCAAACGGATTGGGTGCTCTGTCGACGGCGTCTAAATCCAGGCCGGGAATATCGACAAAAATTTCTCCTTCCGTATAAGTTTTGTTGAATACGGCATAACGGTAGGGTTCAGGTCCCACCACGGGGGTTGTTACGGTATAAATATATTTTTTTTGTTTTTCATATAGCTTCCAGGTTCCTTCGGAATCAAAGACTAAATCGCTATCTGAAAAATTCAAATTCGGCTTTTTATAGTACACCATCAAATTGATATCGGGTTTTTGAGTACAGAAAAAATCTTGATATGCCCTGTCAAGTATAAAATTTTTCTCAATGCTTGAAGCGATGTCGAAGACCACACCCGCCACACAAAATCGAACCATTCATTTTCCTTTCCTTCTCCCTTGATTGTTTTTTTCGAATCAATAGCACGAAAAAACAAAGAGATAAATACATCTTGAATAAAAAGCATCAGCAATTATTTTTGCTGATGCTTTTTATATTTGTGTTCTTTTGTTAATTCAAAAAATTGGAAAATTAAGATTGAATCCAAAAACACTGAGCGCCGCCACCCTGGCAATCACTACCAGGTGCAAACGGGCCTTGCCCCACAGACGAAGCCTTACAACCGCCGAGTACGGCTTCTTCTAGAGCAAGTTGTACTCTTTCCAACTGAGGTTTTACATACTTTTTACGGATAGACATCGTTTCCTCCCGACTTTTTATCGTTCAATTGTTGATTTTATACCTAAAAGCTCCGACCGTAAATGCGCAATTTGACAGAGAAATTCAACAGGTGTTTCTAGATCCTCATGTTCAAGCATCGACCACCCCGGGCATTGATTGCATAATGACATAATATCACATGTCGAACAATCAGTCTCTTTGGACCATTTCTGGTAACGGAATTGATTTAAATAGTTCCAACCGTCTCGAAACGTACCGCCCAGTAAATCGTAATCGGGATTTCGAGACATCATACACATGGAAAGTTTTCCGAATGCATCGATATGACACGCTGAAATGCCGGCACCGCATTGATAGATATATTCCGGCTGCAATGCCTTTCCGCCATACCGTTCAAA
>JAFGEC010000134.1 GCA_016931775.1 Candidatus Zhuqueibacterota bacterium
GTTACAATACGCGGTTTTTGTACCGGCGGCCTTGCTTCTTCAGGTTTGGGCGTTAAGGTGATTTCCACCGGATCGTTATACGGATTATAGTCCGGATAGGAAACAATGGACTGGTTTTCCAGCAGAGCGGAAATGAAATACTGCAATCTCTCACCCTTTGCATACCGTGCAGGTATGATACCCGTCCACTTGTCGATCTCCGGAACAAGTTCTTCGTATAAGAATGTTTCCTGCTCCGGCTGTTTAAAGTAGACTCTTAAAAATATAACCCTGGACGATGTACCTTCTACCTTGGCCTCAATTTTTATATCACTTCCCTGAAAGGCAGAACTGACAGGAATATGAAGAATCCTCGGAGCTGCGAACGACGTCGTGAAACTATATAAAAGCGCAAAAAATATAAAGATACCGTACGTCCTGTAACCTACACCGTTCATGCAGACTCCCATTATTTTGTTTTATACTGTATCTTTAGTTGTTTTTTGAGCTTGTCGGCATTTTCAAACTCTATTATCAATTCCTGAATATTTTCGTCTGCGTTCGCCCAGTCATTAAATTGGGTTGTGGACGAAACATTCGGTATGCTGCCTTTTCCGGCCTGCCCTGTCTGACCCTTATTAACGAGCACCTTGCCCAGTTCGTTGAACAGTTCCATGATGCCTTCAACGCCGATGATGGTCATTGAACCGAACGAATCCACTATGCCGTAAAATTCCGTTCCCTTTACAGCTGCTACCCCGGATGGTGTTTCGAGTCTGTAACCGCGGCCTCCCGGCTGTATTTTGGCCCACATCTCACCCGCCCCCATGTACACCCGTTTGGCGATGCCTTTTTCTTCTCTTTTACCGTGAATGGTCACCTCGGATTCCGATCGTATCTTCATCATGCTTTTATCATCGGTAAATACAATTACCACCAGGGCATCACGTCCGGTACGAATCTGATCCCCGCTTACTAATCGAGATCCCCGTTTAAGTTGCTGCCATTGTCTTTGACCTGATTTTATACGTGCTTCACCGCTGACTTTAAGGACCAGTGCAATGTCCGAATTCGCGGCCTGAATGCTGTTCGTAAACATAAAAATGGCAGACACCAGAAACAGACTCCAAAGGAATTTATTTTTTTTCAACATTGCTTCACCTTTCATTTTGAATCGATTGAGCATATGCTCATTCTACGCTCAGTGACACCAATTCAAATTCGCCGCTTTGTATTTTTGTTAAAATTTGCAGCAATTCTTCCATTGTTATACTGCGCCCATTAATGGAAAAAACCCCGGTTGGAGAAAAACCTGCCAGGGGACCGCCGGGTTTGAGCATTTCCTGAAAATTTTCCCCAAGAGCAAGCTCCAATTGTCTGAGTAAATGCAATTGTGCCGGACTAAATCTGCCGTCCATCGGATCGTGGATTTGAAATGCCCATATTTCACTGGGCAATTCAATCGGAGCCCCGGAGCTTTCCAAAATACCGATAATCTGCCAGTAATAGGTTTTTCCGTATTCCAGAGGCCAAACGCCGGCGGCAGGGTACAAAAACGAGGTGGTCGGCAGGAGGGTAACACCCGTCTCTGTGGGAATGTCGCCTTTTTCTGTAATCAGGAATTCCTGTTCGAACCGTACCTGATCTTGAATGATCTGTTCCGGACTTGCATCGTCATGTACACCTTCGAGTTTTTCTGCCACAATCAACCGAAAACGGTCCATATTGGATTCCCATCTGAACATGGGATTTGTTGTAAAAATTTGTATCCGTGTGGCTTCTTCCGCGGGGCCGCCGGGGCCAAGCAAATCCAGATTGGACGGATTGGTCACGTCGATATAAAAGCTGCGAATTTCCGGTGATGCGGCGCCGTAATACAAACTGAAATTAAAGAAATAACGGTCCGAAGGCAGTTTGCCGGTGGCCAAAATTTTATCCAGCAGGTCCCGGCCGGCCGATTCGAGATTATAATCTTGCAGTGAAAAAATTCCGGCCGAGGTGAATAGATTCAGGTTTGTTATCCTTTTGGTTTCGCCGCCGGCCAGGATAAATGGATTGGTGCTCCCATTCGCTAATTCTCCTAGTCCCATGGCAGTGATGTCCAATGTCAACCGGCACTCTAACCGAGTATCAGAAGGATTAAAAAATGTGAGCTCAAATATCTCAATCAATGCGGTACCGGAACCGGTAAAGTTAAGGTCACTCAACATAAAGACCTTGATGTCTTTGTTCAGTAGTCGTGCCTGAAAATCAACGTTTTGCGCAAGCACAATTGAAACAAAAAGAAGTAATACTAAAATCGAACGCCGAAAGAACATAAATACCTCCTAAAATTGGGTATTCCAAGCTGTTATTTTTGTTACAAATTTAATGCCAGGCTTTTTAAATTATTGTTATTGTTTTTATTTAATTTATACTGTTCTCGATTGTACGTTGTTCAAAGCCGGTGTTTTTTACCGGACTGGTGTTTCATCAAGTTACAGGCAGGTTTTATTTAACTCATTGTAAAAAAAAAACGTTTAAAAATCAACATTATAAATATCTGTTTATGACTTTTCAGCATTTCCGGATATTGCCTGTATGATTATAAAGTAAACTTAAATATAATAAATATCAATGATAAGGTGATAAAAATATGGAAAAAAGACTTTCACGCAGAGAATTTGTAAAAGGGAGTGCAGGGATTGCAACAGCGGCACTGGCGGCTCCGACGTTTTTACCGAAAAGCGTTTTCGGTGCAAACGATCGGATCAATGCGGCTGTGCTGGGTGTTCATGGCCGGGGAAAGGACCACATCAACGGCTTAATGAAACAGGACAATGTCAGGGTGGTTACATTATGCGATCCCGATAATAATGTTTTGCAGGAACGCGCCGAATCATTTAATAAAAAATATTCCGGTGAAAACGTGAAAACAGAACAGGACCTGCGTAAAGTTTTCGACGATAAAGATATTGATGTCGTCACTATTGCCACGACCAATCACTGGCACGCATTGGCCACAATTTGGGCCTGTCAGGCGGGAAAGGATGTCTACGTGGAGAAACCCGGGGCTCATAATATTTATGAAGGCCGCAAAATGGTGGAAGCAGCTGCAAAATATGATCGGATCGTGCAACACGGCGTTCAGTTACGAAGTTCAAAAGCGATACGGGAAGCCATTCAGCACTTGCGTGACGGTGTGATCGGCAAGGTTTACATGGCCAGAGGATTGGTCTTTCGATGGCGGGACGATATCGGCGACAAAGGTTTCGAGCCGATTCCGGACGAACTGGATTGGGATTTATGGCTAGGTCCCGCCCAGGAACGCCCATTTACACGCAACCTTGTGCACTACAATTGGCACTGGCACTGGGATTTTGGTAACGGTGATGTGGGAAATCAGGGTATTCACGAAACGGATTTGTGTATGTGGGGACTGGACGTGGGTTTGCCGCAAAAAATTACGGCGATGGGTGGCAAGTTTTTATGGGATGATTGCAAGGAGACGCCTGAAGTGTTATCTTCTTCTTATTTATATCCCGAAGAGGGTAAAATGATACAATTTGAGGTACGGCACTGGTGCACCAATTCGGAAGATGGAGCATCCGTCGGCAACATTTTTTACGGAAAAGACGGTTATATGGTTATCAAGGGTTACGATACATATGAGACGTACCTCGGACGGAAAAAAGAATCCGGACCGAAAGGCCGTGCCGGTGGCGATCATTATGCCAACTTTATCGATGCCGTCAGAAAGCACGACAAGTCCGTCTTAAATGCGCCTGTGGAAACCGCCCATATGTCATCAGCTCTGGCTCATCTTGGAAATATCGCCTATCGGCTCGATCGGGTGCTGGAATTTGATCCTGCCAGCGAGCGATTTGTTGGTGACGAGGAGGCCGATGAAATGTTGTCCAGGGATTATCGTGAACCATATGTGGTGCCTAAACGTGTGTAATAGTGGCTGATAAACAATTGCGGCACTATTTTTGTAACATGTATTAAAAAATAAATTATTTACTTTATTGAGACAATTTTGATACAAATATTGTAATTGGAAAAATGAAACTGTGACATCGATGTCACAATCAGTTGAACATGAGTGGTGTGGTAACGAGAGATTGTTTTCACTTGACATTTTTTCAAGTTTTTGTTAAACTACAAAAGCTGCTGTTGTTAGGCATCGTTTGCCGCTATAAATAGATGTGTAATTCATTAAGATGGGACCACTGATCTATCGGTGGAGGGATATGGGAGAGGATGATTTAATGAATATTTTAGTTGCACATCCAAGCGAATCGTATTTGGATGTACTGAATCAAATGATCAGTTCCCGGGAAATGAGAGTGAACCTGGAACATTCATCGTCATTTGAAAATATGCTGCTTCGTACCCGTAAAAACAAGTACGACTTGCTTATTATTGATAGCGAAATAATGAACGGCGACAAATCCCTCCTTATCGAACAACTTGAAGATATTTGTTTGAACCATTCGATTATCTGTACGATCAGGGAAAATGAAAAGCAACTGGCACGCGATCTTTACTATGTGGGTGTCAAAAATTGTGTGATTAAGAAAAAAGGTTATTTGTCTGCAATACCAGAGTATATCAAAAAAACTCTTGAGCAAACACAAGCTCAAAACACAAGGGATGAGGTGAGTATGGTGGGTCATGAAAAGCCGGATAGTGCAGAAGTATATTCAGGAGGATATTTTGTTTGCGATCGAAAGGGGCGTTTCCTTTCGGTCAATCAATATATCCAATCATTATTCCATTATTCGCAGGAAGAATTGTTACAGCTGTATTTTTCCGATCTGGTACCGGAAGATAAAAAAGATGAATTTGTGACATGCATTTTTCAAGCGGCGGAAACAGACAAGGTAGCCAGGTTTATTCAGGAAGTAATGGACAAAGTGGGGCGTCGGTATCGGATTGAAATTGCAGTCAAGGCTCTGAAGGACGAAGCGCACGGTGATCTCCTGGGTTTTAAGGGGCGGCTTCGGCCTGTGTCAGATAAACAAAAGGCTGAACTGGCTTCCTATTCGATCGATCAAAATCGTATGATCGCGGATTTGATTAATGTTATCAAACTCAGCTATTCCGAACCAATGCATGTGGTCTTGCGCCGAGTTGCGGAAATCGCAAGCCAGGTTTTTCGTTTTAACCATTCCGCAATTGCATTATTAGATAAACGCAAGGATACATATACCAGACATGCGGTTGTCGGTTTTTCTATGAATGGTGATAAAAATGAAGAGGCCGAGAAATCCGTGGATATCCCCAAAGATGTCGTCGACAAAATATTTGGAAACGGCTTTAAAGTCCAGGTGATCCCTCATCAAAACAGCTCCGGAACGACATTGCTCAGCCTTCCTGCGAGCCGATATCCACAGGAAAGGCGCTGGAATCCAAAGGATGTGGTTCTTGTGAATTTATTTGGAAACTCACAAAAGACATTCGGATATATTCTGTTAGAAGAACCGGAGCATAACCAGGTGCCTGATTCATCCCTCGGACATCATCTCGAATTGTTTGGTCGTATGGTCTCCATGATTATTGAAAATAGTTACCATTTTTCAAGTTTGGAACGTAAGAACCGGCGACTCAAGCAGGTTATGGTAAACAGTAATATTTTTAAACTTTATCACCATTTAAATGAACTGCTCAAAGAAGTCGTTTGGTCGGTCAAGTTTACATTGGACTTTAACGTTGTTTCCCTGATCCTTCTCAGCCGTAAAAGTGGCATGCTGGAGACCAAAGCTGTTGCCTGTGAAGATAAAATCAAATGTACACAACTTGCAGAGTTGACATTCAACCTTAAAGAGTATTCCGATCTGATGCGTGACCAATACCGACGGAGTCGGTCTTATTTAATCACACAAGAGGAAGTTATTTTTAAACATTTTAAGCAAATATACTACAACTCTGTTAAAAATGATTATTATCAAGGAAGTTGGCCACGTTGGGCAATTCTATTGGTCCCAATAAAGTCGCGGGAAGGTAAAATTATTGGATTTTTAATGGTTGATGATCCTGCCGACGGTCGAATGGTCACCACAGAGACAATTCACACTCTGGAGATAATGGCCAACCAAATTGCTATTGCCATTGATAATCGAGTTATGTATATTCAGGCAAAGGAAGGTGTGCAGACCGGTCAGCCTGTTTCCACTCCGCCGAAACCGATTGATTCAACCGATGATACTCATCGAGATGAAACTCCGGATGCAGAAAACGAATATTCGGGCGGCGGATTTAAAAAATTGGTTGAGAGGTTTTTAAAATAAGCCTGAGAATATTTTAAAACACCGTGATCGCTGCTTGCCGGCGAAAACGGTTTGAGTTAAATGAGTCACAATCACGCGATAAATCGTCGACGATTTTGTCAATCCTCCATTATCGGTGCAAGTCTGCTTGCCGGATTGCATAACGGTATATACTGTCAAAATGGTTCTTTTTCACGGGTTGTTATCGCAACACGTTCCGATCTGCGTTTTTCACGCTTTGATTTTTTTTCCGACAGAATTTCCAAGCTTTTAGATACCGCCATTGAAAACTATTTTGAGAAAAAGTCTCCAGCCGTATGGGCGGATTTATTTTCTCAGCGGGACGTCGTCGGCCTGAAGGTGAATTGTCTGGCCGGCAAGGGATTGTCGACACATCCTTTTCTGGTGGAGGCCGTCATTCAACGCTTGCTACAAGCGGGTGTTGAAGCACATAAGATAATTGTTTGGGATCGGCTCGATCGCGATTTGGAGAGGGCGGGTTATTCCCTATATTATGGCCGTTCCAAATCACAATGTTACGGCACCAACAGAGTCGGATATTCAGGGCAGATTGTCGAATTTGGTTCCGCCGGTAGTCTTGTGTCGCGTATTATCAGCGATTTATGCACGGCGGTGATCAATTTACCTGTGTTAAAAGATCACGGTATTGTGGGTGTAAGTGTCGGCATGAAAAATTTTTTTGGTGCGATTAATAATCCCAATAAATATCACGATAATATCGGCGATCCTTATGTGGCGGACGTCAATATGTTTCCTGATATTCGGAATAAGACAAGGCTGACGATTTGCGATGCATTGACCCCCCAATATGAAGGCGGGCCGCCTTTTATGCCTCAATGGACCTGGCAGATGGACAGCCTGATGGTAGCGCAGGATATGGTGGCTTTGGATTATACCGGCTGGCAGATTATAGAGCAGCAGCGGGAATTTAACAATTTACCGTCTCTGGAAGCTTCCGGTCGCAAACCTTCTTATATTCATACGGCTGCGGATGAAAAACATTTATTAGGAACAGACGATCCCGCAAAGATTTTTGTAAAAAAGGTGTAATATATGTATTCAAGAAGAAAATTTATTCGACATTGCGGTGGTGCCGGATGTTTTTTGATTGCTCATGGTCTTTCCGCATATGGAAATGAGAGTGGTCCGGTTGAGGCACGATATTACCAAAAACTTGACAATAGAAAAATCAAATGCGAGTTGTGTCCGCGGGAATGTGTTATCGATGATCTGGAACGGGGTTATTGCGGCGTACGGGAAAACCGGGATGGGACATATTATTCACTGGTGTACGGACTTCCATGTTCCGTTCATGCCGATCCCGTTGAAAAAAAACCGTTGTTTCACTTTTTACCTTCAACCCGGGCATTTTCAATTGCAACGGTCGGTTGCAATGTAATGTGTAAATTTTGTCAGAATTGGGAAATATCACAAACCCGCCCTGAGCAAATACAGTCTTATGATATACCGCCGTCCATGGTTGTCAAATTAGCGCAGGAAAACAGATGTGCTTCCATTGCCTACACGTATACGGAACCGGTCATTTTTACCGAATACATGTATGATACCGCTGAACTTGGCCGGAAAGCCGGTGTAAAAAGTGTTATGATTTCCAATGGTTATATCAATCCGGAACCCATGATGGATTTGTGCGGTGTTTTAGATGGAGTCAAAATAGACCTCAAGGCATATACTGAACGTTTTTATAAGGAACTTGTATCCGGAGAATTGCGTCCGGTTCTGGATACACTCGTATTGCTTCGAGATAAAAAAATGTGGACTGAAATTGTCTACCTTGTAATTCCGGGCCAGAATGATGATCCCGGAGAATTGAAAAGTATGTGTAATTGGATAGCTAAAGAACTGGGACCGGATACCCCACTACACTTTTCAAGGTTTCACCCCCAATATCGTTTAAAGAACATACCCGCTACGCCGGTCTCCACATTAAAAAAGGCACGTCAAATCGGCTTGGACAATGGATTGTTTTTTGTTTATATCGGAAACGTGCCCGGCGATCCGGGTGAAAGTACCTATTGTCCGGATTGCGGTATTATATTGATCCAACGTATCGGCTATCAGGTGGTGAAAATTAACCTCAAGCAGGGCAGCTGTCCGGCTTGCGGTAGAAAAATCGCCGGTGTTTGGTAAAGACAAAAAAAATCCAGAACGAATAGCGATAGCGTAATATAAATGATCGGTTTGTGTGAAGCGTAAACCGGAACGGACAGAAAATATTGAATCAAATTTAAAGACAAGAGGTAGTTTTGAAAGCAAAAAAAACGTTGATACTGATTTTCTCCCTTATGCTGGTAGGGCTGGCCGGTGCGCAGAAAATCAGGCCTCCCAAAGTGGCCGGACAGTTTTATCCCAGGGATCCACAGGAATTAAAGCAGACGTTAATGAAATTGATGGAAAACGCTCCCGAGTTAAATATCAACGGAGAAATAAAAGCCTTAATCGTTCCACATGCCGGTTACCAATTCTCCGCGGCTGTCGCCGCAGCCGGATTTCGACAGGTGCAGGGGCAAAAATACGAAACAATTTTGGTTATCGCACCCAGCCATCATGATGCTTTTACCGGTGCATCAATATACGATGGTGAAGGCTACCGTACACCGCTCGGCGTGGTTAAGATCGACCAAAATGCGGCCGGTCGTTTGTTCGGTGCCAGTAATTACATCCAAAAAACCGCACTGGGACATGGAGAAGAACATGCTATTGAGGTAGAGTTGCCGTTTATTCAATATCTTTTTCCCGGAACGCCGGTGATCCCTATTGTTATCGGCCGCTATAACTGGGATGTTTGTGAAAAGGTAGGAACTGCCATTGCTAATGTATTTAAAGGTAAAAAAATACTGCTGGTTGCCAGTACCGATCTTTATCACGGCGATTCCTATGACGACTGCAAGAGCACGGATCAGCGAACCTTGGATGCCATGGCCGCATTTTACCCGAAGTCTCTGTGTGACGGTTTTTTCCAAGGCAAATACAGTGCCTGCGGTGGCGGACCCGTTGTAATCGTTCAGGTCGCCGCCCGCCAAATGGGTGCCGACGTTTCCCGGATTTTGGCGCATGCAAATTCAGCGGATGTGACGGGCAAAAAGATCGGATATACCGTTGGCTATGGCGCTGTGGCAGTATACAAAAGCAATGCCGATAAATCGGGAAAAATCGAGTATCCGCCCCTGAAACCCGAGGTTCAAAAAGAACTGATCAAAATGGCTCGGGAATCCATAAAATACTACCTCGAGCACGGATCCCGGAAGGAATTCACTCCCATCTACGACGTGATGAACGAAAAACGCGGCGTTTTTGTAACACTGAATAAATACGGTGTGCTACGGGGATGCATCGGACACCATACCGGGGATAAACCTCTTTATGAATTGGTGCCTGAAATGGCCATTGCAGCTGCCTTTCAGGATCCCCGGTTTGACAGATTGGAAAAACACGAGTTGCGCGATATAAAGATAAAGGTATCCGTATACCTGACCAATGTCTATCCCATAAAAACGCTCGATGAATTTATCATGGGGGAGCATGGGATCATCATGCAAAAGAACGGCCGCAGTGCAACTTTTTTACCCGAAGTTCCGTTGGAAGTCGGTTGGAAAACCAAAGAGGAGGAGATGGCTCAGCTGTGTGCTAAAGCCGGACTGCCGCCGAACGCCTGGAAGACCGGTGCGAACTTTTGGGTGTACAAGACACAGGTTTTTGGTGAAGATACTGACAACTAGGGGGCTTGCAATGAACCATCGATTGACGACGGCTGAAAAAAAAAGTCTATTACGTGTGGCACGAGAGACCATACTTAGTACAGCAAATGGTCATAATAAACCGTCTTTTCAATACGAATTTCCTGTTTTTCATGAAAAACGCGGCGCTTTTGTGACTTTGCATAAAAATAAGGAATTGCGCGGCTGTATCGGCTATATCCACGGTATAGAACCGTTGCTGGATACGGTCATCGAAATGGCTATTGCTGCTGCCCGCCGCGATCCAAGATTTAAACCGGTTGAAACGCATGAACTGGAGTCAATCGATATTGAAATTTCGGTTCTCTCACCGTTACAAGAAATTTCCGATCCGAAAAACATCGTCGTGGGAACGCATGGATTATATATTGAACATGGTGCCCATAGCGGACTGTTATTACCTCAGGTGGCGACGGAACACGGATGGGATAGAAAAACTTTTTTAAGTTATACCTGCAAAAAAGCGGGACTGAAAGAGAACGCCTGGTCGGATGAGGGTATACGTATTTTTATTTTTACTGCCGATGTTTTCGGCGAAAAAGAATTGGGACTTTTATCTTGATTTAAATCTTGTCTTTGCTTACCTTGATGTTTGTGAGAAACAAGTCTGCTATCAATACGTATTTAGACCATGAGAGTGCGAGTTATAATTCTGCTATTATTCTTTCTTGGCTGCACTGAGCGAGATCGGAATAATCCATTGGATCCGGATAATCCGGGAACCCATGGACGGCTGAGTGGTTTTACTGTATATTCTGAAGTGAAACAAGCTGTTCTTGGTTGGGATTTTATAAATTTAAAAGGTTTAAACGCCTTTTATATTTATCGCCGTGAAAATGGAGATTCTTCATTTGTTCGAATTGCACAAGTGCCTCCATCCGTGTTCAGTTTCAAGGACAACGATGTGAATTATAATGTGGAATATGAATATTATATCACTGCAAAGGCCGGGGATTACGAATCCCCGCCTTCTGCCATTAAACGCACGACGCCTGGTCCAACCTATACCTGGGTTGCGGATTTTAGTACCGGATTTATCAGTTGTCTGACGCATGACACGCGGTTCATTTTGGGCTCATTCGGTATTTTGAATTTTCCTTATCTTGTTGCACCCAGCCCACGAGAAAATTCGGCTTGGGTCTACTCGCGGTATTCCGATGGTTTGTATAAAATCGATCATGGTGGAAATCGAATCCTCGCCCTTTCGGGATTTAAAAATATTATATTTATGCAAGCCGATACCATTCATAATGACTTGTGGATCGCTCGCGATGGACCCGGAAAGGTAGATCGGTTAAATCTGCAGGGAGAGCTGGAAATCAGCGTAAGCAGTATCAAAAAACCAACCCGGCTGACTGTTGATGCCACGCGGCATATGTGCTGGGTGGTTGATGATTCGAGCCGTGAAATCGTTTTGTTATCCTATGGGGGAAGTGAAAGAATACGCCGTGGAGCCGGATTGAATGCACCTATGGATATCGCTTTGGCACAAAAGCAAGAATTGATCTGGATTGCTGATAGTTCCCGGATTGTTCAGCTTGATTACAACGCAGAACCGACGGGCGTCGAGATTGATGGTTTTTCATATGTCTGGTTGATCGATTACGACAATGTTCGCAACATTTGCTGGGCAGCTGACCTTGCTCCCTACGGCTACAATTCGCATGTGCTCAAGATCAGCGACCAGGGTGAGATACTGGCAAAATTGGATTCATTTTTATACCCCCGGTGCCTGGACGTAAACGAGTTTGATGGTTCGTGCCTGATCGGAGATATCGGCAACGGACAGTTGTGGAAAATATCAGCAGATGGCAACAGTGTGAATACGGTTGGTGATTTTGCGGCACCCTACGATGTGTCTGTTGAACATCACGGACACTTTGCCGGGGATGATTTATGAAAAGTATCAGTAAATTTTCCCTCATGCTTCCGATGGTCTTGTTTATTGCGGCATCTGTTGCCGATACTCACTTGTACGATGAAGAAGCGCACCGATTTGCTTTATCATATATCCGTGAAAGCTTTATTTTCATTGCATTATTAATGTCGCTGCCTCTTGTTTATAAGCAAAAATGGACATCGGACAGAAATGTTTTACGTGGACTCCGCTCGTTATTTTTTCTCATTCTTTTTACTTATCTTTTATACTTGTACAGCCGGAACCGCTTAGGAGAATTTATAGCCAATATCCAAAAAAGCGAGATTGTACAGCAAACCGCTAATTATATTTTTATACTCTCTTGGGCTTTTTTTGCCTCCGTGTATGCACTCATAATTCTGGGAACGTTACGTAATTTCATCTTTATTAAACGGCGAAAACGGACTTTTTCTCAATTTGGCTGGTTAATGGTGTTGATTATTTTATATGCCGGATTGAGGGCGACACCGATAAATTTATCACTCCAGGTGGAAATACCATTTATCTCTTCGGTATCTGGGACAACCTTCCAGGTGTTGCGTTTTATAACTATAAATTTTATGGTCATCAATTCCTTCCGGGTTTCGTGGATTAATTTTTTGAACAAAAAGCAAAAAATTTTGTGTTTTTGGTGCGGATTACTTTTACTACCGCTTCAGTATCACTTTGCCTTTATGTTTTCACGTGTTAATCCTGTTTTACCTTACAGCCTGGTGTTAGGTTCGTTTATTGAGCTTGTAGTCATTTTCCTTACTGTTTATCTGAGCATTGCGTTTTTAGCTCTTTTAGCCCATCTGCCAACGGCCCGGCTTTACGATCGAAAAATGCGTCAAATTTCTTCTCTCCACCATTTGACAAGAGAGATCAGTGGAGAATTTGAGATGGAAAAACTCGTGGTAACGATCGTCAATTTGGCGGCGGAAGTAACGGAAGCTGATTTTTGCTGGCTTGAGTTGGCCGACAGCCGGGATGGATCGTTAGAGTTGGTGTCGGCAAAAAATTTATTAAAATCCGAGCGTTTATCGCGGCTGGCTTCCTTTGATGAATCGCTGTCGCAATGGATGATCAGGCAACGGACACCTTATCTGGATAATCAAGTAACCAAAACCGGACCGGCCAAAGATCTTTTTTTATGGAAGAGTGATTTGTTTTCTCTTCTTGCCGTTCCGCTTCTGGTATCCGAAAATGTGATCGGCTTTCTTTATGCAGGGAGAAAGGAAGAATTCGGTTTTGAACAGGATGACGCAGATATGCTTCAAGCTTTCAGCCAGCAGGCTGTCATCGCTGTAGAAAACACCCGGCTGGTAAAGGAATCCCTCATTAAGGAAAGACTCGAGCAAGAATTAAAAATTGCGCACGAAGCCCAGATGAAGCTTTTGCCCAAGGAAATGCCCAAGATTTCCGATATAGAATTGGATGCAGTGTGTATTACCGCCAATGAGGTCGGTGGCGATTATTATGATTTTTTTGAATTGGCGGTGGATAGGCTGGGAATTGTAATCGGTGATGTTTCTGGAAAAGGCCCATCAGCGGCTTTTTATATGGCTGAAGTTAAGGGCGTCATGGAGGCGTTAGCGAAAGAAGAGCACGATCCCAAAAAGCTTTTGAAATCCGCAAATCTCACGTTATACCAAAATTTGGACAGAGGTACGTTTGTCAGTTTGATATACGGTGTTATGGATATCAAGCAACAGGTGTTTTCTTTTTGCCGGGCCGGACACTGCCCGATTCTCTACTGCAGTACCGCCGACGCGAATTGTCAATCCCTGGAGCCAAAAGGCATGGGAATCGGCTTGGACGGCGGCCCGGCATTTGACCAATTACTCGAGCAGACCAGCGTCCCAATAAAAAAGGACTGTTGCTTATTGCTATATACTGACGGTGTTATCGAAGCCAGGAACAGACAATTTGAGGAATTTGGTGAACAGCGTCTGGTAAAAGCTTTTAGAAAAGTGAAAAATTTATCCGCCCGCGAGATTAAAAAAAAGTTAATATATGATATTTTTACTTTTATTGATGGGGCAAATGCAACGGACGACTTGACATTTATTGTAATTAAAGGAGTGTAATTTAACGGTATTTAGCAAATTGGAGGTTTTTTTATGGAAAAATTCGTCGTGCAGCGAATCGATAAAAATGATTTGTCAACATTGTGCCTGGGCGGATTTCTGGATGCCCACACAGCTCCGAATTTAGAAGAAGCTATTCAAAAACTTTTGGATGAAGGGCGGTTTAAAATTATTGTAAATTTTAAAGATTTGACTTACATCAGTAGTGCCGGTCTTGGAGTTTTTATGGGATTTATTGAAGAAATCCGGACCAAGGGTGGGGATATAAAAATGAGCAATATGACTTCCAAGATTTTTCGTGTCTTTGATTTGCTCGGATTTCCCACCCTGTATGAGATTGTGGATGATGAGAGCGAGGCGATTAGTCGGTTTAAAGGTTAATAGGATTCATACAGTGTTTTGGGAAAAGAAAAAAACAGGTTTAATTTAAAAAAAGGATAACTGTGATGCCAAAAGTTGAACAGGAATATCAGTTGCGCATTCCCAGTCAAACGGATAATCTTGAACTCATTAGGGGTTTTATTTCCAAGGTTGCTGAAAAAGTCGGATTTAACGAAGCTGATATCGGCAAAATTGAATTGGCCTGCGATGAAGCGTGCGCGAATGTTATAAAACATGCCTACAGTGCATTTATTAAAGATAAATCCTTGGATGTTGCCATTAAGATCAATTATCAAAAATTTACCATAGTTGTGACCGATCATGGCAAAGGATTTGATCCGGCTTCTATAAAAATTCCGGATATGAAAGAATACCTGGCGGAACTCAAAGTTGGCGGCCTCGGTATTTACCTCATGAAAACATTGATGGATGAGGTCGATTACCTGATCGAACCCGGAGTACGCAACCAGGTCAAAATGGTCAAATATTTTATCAATAAAAACAGTTCAAAGGTTGTCAAATCTGAAAAGGATCATTCATGATAAATCAACATAATTCCGTTGATGAGTCGACCGGTCGAGAACTGGACCAGCGTATTGTTGAAATCCAATCTCTTTTTGAGATGAGCCAAGTATTAAATTCTACATTGAACTTACGCACAGTCCTGAATAACCTTTTGCTGATACCAATGGGCAGAATGATGATTGGCCGGGGTATCGTGTTGGTGGCGGATACCGGTAACGGATTTACTGTTGAAACCTCCAAAGGTTTGCCTAAAGATTTGATTGGAAAAACGATATATTCACAAGTTGAAATTACCGAGCCGGCCCTGCTCAAGGATATGGAACCGGAAAAATGCAGTTGGAAACCGTTTTTCCAGGAGTTAAAGCTGGAATTAATACTACCGATTGTGAGCACGAGCAGGACTGTTGGGCTCATTGGATTGGGGCAAAAACTGGGTGGTATCCCATTTTCAATTAACGAAATTGAATTTCTCAGTTCTTTATCAAATATTGCCGCTACATCGCTGGAAAACGCTCTGATGTACCAGAGATTAGAAAAAGTCAACCGGCAGTTGGATAAAAAAGTTCAGGAACTGAACACCCTTTTTGATATCGGAAAAGAACTCAACTCAACTCTGGATAAGGCGGCTATTTCAAATCTCTTGATTTACACCATCATGGGTGAGATGGTGGTAAATAGGTGTTTCTTGTTACTTAAAAACAACAACCAGTTTTATATGGCGGCTTATAAAGGTGTACGAGAGGATGCGCCCGTTTTACGTGCATTTGAAAAACCGGGTTTTTTAAAGCTCCTTCATGCCTTGAAATTACCCATTACACTGGAAAGTGAAGGATTGGACAAAAATATTGCTGTCTTGTCTGAGCATAAAATAAAAGTAGCGGTGCCGCTCAGGATACAGGAAGAGACAAAGGGTGTCGTATTGCTTGGGGAGAAAATTAACAATCTGAATTTTCTTACTGAAGAGTTGGAATATTTATCGACATTGTGCAACCAGGCCATGATTTCACTTGAAAATGCCAGACTTTTTGAGGAGGCCCTGGAGAAACAGCGAATGGAAGAGGAATTGAGCATTGCCAGAGATATTCAGGAAAAGTTGTTGCCAAGTCATTTCCCCTTGATAGACGGTATCGATATTATGGGTATAAATATTCCGTCACGGCAGGTCGGTGGAGATTTTTTCGACTGTTTTCTTATCGATGACGATCACCTGGCTGTGGCAATTGCAGATGTATCGGGAAAAGGCGTACCGGCCTCTCTGCTGATGTCGAATTTGCAGGCGAGTCTTCGCAGTTTAGTTACGCGACACGGAGATATCAGCAGCATGATCCGTCAAATCAATAATCTAATTCACGCAAATACAAATTATGATAAATTTATTACTTTTTTTTATGGAGAGCTTGATATTCCGGAGAAAACATTTACGTATGTAAACGCCGGGCATAACTATCCCTATTTATGTCATCGGAGCGGTACTTTTCGAACGCTGGAAAAAGGAGGTATTTTACTGGGAATGATGCCCAATATGCCCTATGAAACTGAAAAAGTGCAACTGGTTCAGGGAGATATTATTTTAATGTACACCGACGGTGTGACGGAAGCAAAAAATGTCAAAGATAAAGAGTATGAAGAGCATAGATTGGAGGATATACTTGTAAAACACCGTTCCGATACGAAAGACCTTCTGAAAAAGATTCAACAGAGTCTGGCTGTCTTTACAAAAGGTGCACCTCAAGCGGATGATATAACCATGCTGGCATTTAAAATCATGTGATTATTTATGATAGAAAAAAATAAAAATATACCCCATATTCTGGTCGTCGATGATGATGATTTGAATAGAAAATTTTTCCTCAGTATTCTCGGACGGAAAAAATTTTTTGTTGATGATGCGAATAGTGGCGAAGCCGCCCTCAAAAAAATTGCTGAAAACAACTATCATTTGGTCATCAGTGATTTGCATATGTATAAAATCGGCGGTCTCCAGGTACTTGAAGCTGCTAAAAAAAAGGATCCCTTTACTCAGGTCCTTATTCTTACCGGATTTGGAAGTATACCCTCGGCAGTGTTGGCTATGCAAAAAGGTGCTTTTGAATATTTGCCCAAGCCTGTCGATCAGGATGCTATGTTGGCTAAAGTAGAAACAGCATTGGAACGCCGGCGAATTGAGATTCTCGTTCGCGATCAGGAAAAAAAGATAAATGAATTTAATACTATGATCCAAAGGGACATCGCACTGGCTAAGCGCGTGCAGGACAGCCTGATTGTACCCAGTTTTGAAAATGATTTTTGTGCTGTATCCGTCGAATATTTACCAATGATCGGAATCGGTGGTGATTTTGTGGATATTTATGATGACGGAAATAGCCTTTTTTTGACGATTATAGACATTACCGGCCATGGTATTACGGCGGCGCTATTGGTCAATCGTGTTTGCAGTGAAATTCGCCGGCTCGTCAGTAACCGTTTGACGCCCCGGATGGTGCTGTATGAATTGAACAGATTTTTCTGCCGGTCTTTTCCGAAAACCGGCATGTTTCTGACCGCAATGTGCGTTAAAATCGAATACAGCAGTCATTCACTGTATCACGCAGGAAGTGCTCATCCTGCCTCGCTGTTGTACAATGTGCAAAAAAACTCACTAATAAGGTTAAATTCGGATAATGTGATTATCGGTTTTGAAGATACCGGGCCTGAAAGTTTCACCGAACAACGGCATGATTTTTTTACCGGCGACCGAATTTTTATGTACACAGATGGGCTTGTAGAGGCTGAGAATCCTCAGGAAAAACCATTCGGTTTAAAGGGATTTTTAAATTCTTTGAAAAAGCATATTTCCCAATCGATTGACAAGTGTTCTCAATCCGTCATTCAGGATGTCAAAAACTATATGGCGGGGGATATGCACGACGATATTTTGCTGCTGATTGCGGAGCAAAAATAAAAAAATATGTCGAAAACAATATTATGTGTCAATCCCTGGATTTATGATTTTGCAGCTTTTGATTTTTGGATGAAACCGATCGGTCTACTACGGATTGCAGGGATTTTACGTGACATGGGCTATGATATTGTTCTTCTCGATTGTCTTGACCGATTTCATCCCTCCTTGAAAAATAGCTGCCATGGTCCCTTGCCTGGGATTAAAAGTGATACAACAGGAAAATTTTTACGCGAAAAGCTGGCAAAACCCAAAGTGCTCAGCCACGTTCCACGGTTTTATTGCCGGTACGGAATGCCGCCTGATTTGGTTGGCAGTTTATTGTCGTCCTGTAAAAAACCGGACTATATTTTTTTAACAAGCCTGATGACTTATTGGTATCCCGCTGTTCGTGATATGGCAGACATCTTGCGGCACTTTTTTCCGGGGATTCCCATTGTTCTGGGAGGCGTTTATGCCGCACTTTGCACGGAGCACGCCCATCGTGTCGTTCAGCCCGATTTTTTATATGCCGGCAACAATTTCAAATCCTTGGTAGACTTTCTGGCTGGTTTGTTCAACCAGAAAATCGATTGTTCATCAGACTTTCCAAGACCGGCTTTTGATCTTTATCCCGACTTAAAGTCAGTAGCAATCGAAACTTCACGCGGCTGTCCGAACAAGTGTGGTTTTTGTGCATCAAGAATATTGTGCCGGAATTTTGTGATCCGTTCGGCAGATGATGTTTTTGACGAAATAATATACTGGCATCGGGAGTATTCTGTTCGTCATTTTTGTTTTTATGATGATGCGTTGCTATATCAAAGCAATGCTTGTTTGATACCACTTTTGCAACGGATAATCGATGCGGATTTGGACCTTTGCTTTCACGCTCCCAACGGTATACAGCCTAAATATATCGATGAACAGCTCGCCGGGATTTTGTATCGTGCGGGTTTTAAGACCATTCGTCTCAGTTTTGAATCGTCATCCGAGCGGCGGCAAAAGGCCATGGGTCTCAAAGTGACCAATAAAGAACTCTCACACACCGTCGACATTTTGCACAGAGCAGGATTCCGGAGCCGAGATATTGGTGTTTATGTGCTGATGGGACTGGCCGATCAGGATATCGATGAAGTGCAAAACAGTGTCGATTTTGTACAAAATCTTGGCGCTTTTGTCTCTCTCTCGTCATTTTCCCCGATTCCCGGAACAGCAGAATGGACACGAGCGGTAAAGGCAGGGCTCTGGAATGAGGATACTGATCTTTTGCTCAGCAATAATTCAGTTTTTCCCCTCTGGTCGCAAAAATACGGTTATCATGAATGTGTTGATTTGATGAGCCGAATTATTCATCGGCAACAACAAGGGTAAAACGACCGTACTGATTCTGAATATACGTAACTCCGGTGAACAAGATTTTTGGGACATGAATTAGTTATTGAAAATCTTTGGAAAATGTATTACATTGATCGGAATGAACGAAAAAGTGAATAACGCCTTTTTTTTGCACTGGCCGGTTGTATGGTGTCGGCAAGAACATAGAAAGCATAAAGAGGAAAGAAGAACATGAATTTGACCGGGAAAATGGGGCTAATCACATTACTGACGGATTTCGGTAACCAGGATGGATATGTCGGTATGATGAAAGGAGTTATATTAACAATCAATCCTTTGGTTCGGCTGGTCGATATTGCACACGATATTTCACCGGGGGATATCGAATCCGCTGCTTTTGTACTTGCCAGAACCGTGCCATATTTTCCCGAAGGAACCATACATGTTGTCGTCGTCGATCCCGGCGTGGGTTCGGATCGCCGGGCTTTTGCAGCATTTTCAAATGGGTGCTTTTTTGTGGCACCCGATAACGGTGTGTTGAAATGGATCTTGTCACGTGATCGTGCCGCACAGGTTTATTCGTTGGATTGTGAAAAGTATTTTCTGAAAAATATCAGTCTTACATTTCACGGACGTGATATTTTTGCACCGGTCGCCGCGCATTTATCAACGGGAAGACAGATTGCCGCTATGGGAACGAGAATTCAGGACTATAATGTGGAAAAAATGGGGCTGCCGGAAAAAAATAATGATCTGATTAAAGGTGAAATCATTTATATTGACCGGTTTGGTAATCTGGTGACCAATATACCCGCAGATTTCCTGGAAGGAGGGATACTGCACATCAATATACGCCACTCGATTATAACGCATCTTAGCCGTTCATATGCTCAAGAATCGGCCGGTACATTACTGGCCATTCACGGAAGTCACGGCAACCTTGAGATTGCTGTTGCCAACGGCAGCGCGGCGCGAAAATTGGAAGTAAAAATTGGAGAACCGGTTATTTTACGTTTAAAGAATGAGTGAAAGGAGCAGATGTCTCTCAAGGATATAAAATATAAAATTTTTCGTTTACGTTTGCTACCCAAAAATCGCTTATGGATTCATTTGGTACTCTTTCTGTTAACAATACTGTCAACATATACCGTCCAAGGATTATGGTATTGTGTGGCGATTATGTCGATTCTTTTAGCACATGAAATGGGCCACTATTTAATGTGCCGCCAATACGGTGTGCCGGCAACTTTGCCGTTTTTTATCCCCATGCCGAAAATCAATCCTTTCGGCACCATGGGGGCTATTATACAGATGAAAGGTGCCATTCCAAATCGTAAGGCACTTTTTGATATCGGCGCTGCCGGGCCCATTGCCGGACTGATTTTATCCATTCCGGCTATATATATCGGAATGCAGCATTCTGAAATGATCGAGGCTTCGCAAATGGATGGATACGGACTGGTGCTAGGTGAATCTCTGATGTTTAAGGCTATTGCCTATCTTGCTGTGGGTCGTGTACCTGAAAATTACGATACAATTCTTCATCCGTTGGCCTATGCAGGCTGGGCGGGACTTTTCGTTACTTCGCTTAATTTATTGCCGATCGGGCAATTGGATGGAGGACATATCATGTACAGCCTGCTTGGTAAAAAATCAAATAAAACCAATTTAGCCTTTTTGGTTATATTGGCATCGATGATTGTTTATTTTCCGGGCTGGGCTGTGTTGTTCGGATTACTGCTGATATTTGGACGCCGTCATCCTGCGCCGGTTAATGATGTGACACCCCTGGATGTAAAACGACGCATTCTTGGAATTCTTGTATTTATTATTTTTCTCATGTCGTTTACACCCGTACCTTTGAAACTAAATAATTGATATTTTAGCAAAAAAGGAAAAACGGTTGAAAAAAATAACTCGAAGGCAAATTGTCTGGGCGTTTGTTTTCGCTCTGATTCTGATTCTGGAATTTGGATTCGATTTTTTTGAAATCTGCCTCGGTGAAATTATGAGAATTACGAATCCGCTTCGGCCGCGTGCAGGCCGATATTGGGTTAATGAGAATAGAGCCGCTGAGGGAAGCCAGGAAGCCGCCCTGCTGGAACCGGCTCGTTTTGATTCGGTATCCTATGCTCCGCCTGTCGACCTGCAGGATCTGTTGATGCTTTTATCGTTTCACGAATCGATCACCGTAACAAGAGAAGATTTTTTAAAATTTTACAACAATATGACCAAAGAACAGCAAATCAAATTTATAGAGCCATTACAGTTGTATCATCTCTCCCGGACCCAGGAATGGCAGCGTGTACGTATACGACAAACCAACAGACAGATTGTGGTGCATTTTCTCGACAGAGCAGACCTTTTGCTCAAGGAAAATTACGTCGCCATCGGACAGGAGAGCACCTCGGGGGATTCCGGGGTGGATATTTTTTCGTTTGATAATCCCGAGTATTCCGGCCGAATTGTCGACGGAAATAACTTTTACGCGGCATTTGACAAGCTGTCCAAACAACTGCAACTGCAGATTATTAACGATCCCTCGCTTTTACTGAGATGGCAGGATGATTTAAAAAGCGTCGCCATATCCGGATATGTAAGAGACGGCAGCGTAAAAATTGAGTGTTTGGTCGTCACCGATTTGGGCCAACGTAAATACGAATTGAATGCTTCCGAGCTGGCGATCGGATATCTGGTGGGAGAACTCAATCAGCTTGGAGTTCAGCCGCAGATAACTCTGCCTGAAAAGGAGGGAGTGGGTAAATGAAAAAACGTTCAGCCTGGAGAGTTACCATAGTTGTTCTTTTGCTTGTCGCAGTTTGTGCCGTTTTTATTGTAGCTATCGCGACGTTGCCCCAATTACCTCCGGAACTTTCCGATATGAGTCAAATTTCCCCCACACGGATTTATGCGGAGGACGGTCAGCTGATAAAAGTGCTCGCCAGCCGCGAGATTGTTCCCATAGAAGAGATGTCGCCCTATATTGTCAATGCCATCTTGAGTCTTGAGGATCCCGGATTCTATTCTCATCATGGTTTTAGTAAAAAGGCGTTTTTAAGAGCCATGTGGAAAAATTTGAAGAGCTTTAGAGTACGTGAGGGCGGGAGTACGATTACACAGCAATTGGCAAAAAATCTTTTTTTCACCTTCCGCCGTAGTTATCTGCGAAAAATTCAGGAGGCTTTGGTCACTTTTCAACTGGAGCGGCAATTTTCAAAGCGTGATATTTTAGAAGCGTATCTCAATCAAATTGATTTTGGGGCGCCGATATACGGTGTTGAACGGGCTGCCCAGGCATATTTTGCCAAACACGCGGACGAATTAAACTTGGCCGAATCCGCTTTACTGGCGGGTATACCCCGATGGCCTGCCCGTTATAATCCCTATAAAAATCCCGAAATCGCTCTGGAAAGACTGGTTTTTGTTCTTAAAAGAATGCAGGATGAAGGTTGTATTACGGCTGAAGAAAGAGCTGAAGCGCTGGAATTTGAACTGGATTTTCACCGTATGGATCAGCTCCACGGCAGAGCCGATTATTTTATTGATTATATTTTGAACACCACCGGTGAAAAGTACGGACGAAAAGCTGTAAATTACGGCGGTTTGGAGATCTATTCGACTTTGAACAGAAAATATCAGTTTGCAGCAACCTCCGCTGTGACCGATGGTTTAAAAAGACTGGATGATTTACTCGGATTAAAACCCTATGATGAGGCGGACTGGGAAGAGAAGCTCGATTATCCTCAGGCTGCTTTGGTCGCCCTGGATCCTCAAACCGGAGCCGTACGTGCCATGGTCGGCGGACGTGATTTTCAACGGGCTCCATTTGGCCGTGCTGTTTCCAGCAACCGGCTACCGGGCTCTTCTTTCAAAGTTTTTACCTATTTTGCCGCTTTGGATAAGGGTATTATCGAACCGACGACCGTGCTGGTCGATGAACCGGTCGAATTCGAGATATACGATCAAGTCTGGACGCCGAAAAATTTTGAAGATGAATATATCGGTCCCGTAGTTGCAAAGCAGGCATTGATGCTGTCCATCAACACCATCGCTGCAAAACTGATGGACAAGGTGAAACCGGCTGCCGTTATTGAAATTGCCCATAAATTCGGCATTACCAGTGAGTTGGAAGAAAACTATTCGCTGGCATTAGGTACTTCGGGGGTTTCACCTCTGGAAATGGCGACGGCATATGCGACTATTGCGGGATTGGGAATTGCACGTGAACCTTATATGCTTAAAAAGATTGTCACTCCCGAAAACGACATGCTCGAGGAATGGGAGCTGAAAAGCCGGAGAGTCGCCGATCCGCAGACATGTTATCTGCTGGTTGATTTTATGACCGGTGTCATCGAAAACGGGACCGGAAAAAGCGTAAAAAATTACGGTTTTTACCGCACTTGTGCCGGCAAGACCGGCACGACCAACGACCACCGTGATGCCTGGTTTGTGGGTTTTTCACCCGATCTTGTTGCGGCAGTATGGGTGGGCTATGACGATAACCGAACAATGAAAAATAAGTGGGGAAGTGGAATCACCGGCGCAACCGGCGCCTTGCCGATTTGGGCTTGGTTTATGAAGAGAGCGCTGGAGGGAACAGTGGACCGGCCGTTTCCTTTTCCGCCGGGTTTGGAGTTTAAGGTTGTTGATCCGCGCACCGGAGGGGGACCTATGCCGGGTGGGCCACGGTTGCCTGTTGCTGTTCGCGTAAAATAACAGGGGAAATTATGCAGGACTTTGAATCATTTAAATACCGCCGGCGTAAACGCCCGGCACAATCTACTGGCATTATATTACTTATTTTTGCCTTTGCCGTAATTCTGGGATTGTTATCCACATTACGTAAAAACTGGAGTGTGCTGGATCAACTGCCCGGAGAACAACAGACGGGAGTTGCTGATTCAGTCTATGTCCACCAATCGTCGTTTTTGTCCGTTACCGCACCTGCCGGCTGGCTGATCCATGAAACCGGTGATACGACCGTGGCGACGGTGGATACAAACCGGACAATTTTACCGCAGATTACCTGGCTCATCGACATGGTTCCGCCGCCGAATGGCGCGCCGGCGAAAACCCGTGTGGGTGTCCTGCAATGGCCGGTAACCGCACCCGCTCGCAAAATCGCCATCGAAATTCTCTTCGAAATGTTGGGATTATACGAAGAAAACGGCAGACGCATACGTAATGTCGTCCCCGTGACGGGTCCGGCGCACCGTATTTTACAGGGAGTTTATTTTGTTTCCGTCGTTCCCGGAGATTCAGTGGATATGCCGGTTCGTATTTTTTCGGTTTTACCACGGCAGCAGTTTGCTTATGTGATTTCAAGCCGGTGCCGTGAAGCGGATTATCCGTTCTTGAAAGGTCATTTTGAAGGGATTGTAAAACGGTTTAATCCGTTGCCGATGAGTGAGTTGTTTTAGTTTTATAATATTTGTTTCATCAAAAGGCTATTTAAGTGAAAATTGAAGAAAACAACATCCTGCCGTCCATCCTGGATCGTTTAAATTCAATGTCAATTCAGGTTCAGAAAAATTTCCTGACCTCCATGGAAAATGACCACAGAGAGAAACTAAAAAGTTTTATTAAAGTCCGGGAAAGTTTCTTTAAAAGCATAATTCCGCTGTTAAATGTCGATTCTCAAACCAACGTACTATGGAGAGAACTGGAAAATAATATCAAGGAATTTTTAAAACTGACAGAGTCGTTACAATGCATCGATTCTGAAGAGACCTCGGCAAAGTTTTGGGAGGAATGGAAAAAACGATTTGATGAAATTTTAACAAACGTGCCGTCTACAGAAAAATTACCACTCACTGAAAAATACTGGGAAATAAAATCTAATGATTCCTTGAAAATTCGGCTATGGAAAAAATTAAACAAAAGACAGATGAGATTCAAGGAAACGGTCCGGAAAATAAAAATCCGGATGAGAAAACTATTCAATAAACCTCCTGTTGATCAATTTTTTCCTGAGAGAACGATTCTCGTACATTCATTTCTGAAAAATTATTTTGAAATACCTGTTGCCGGCTTTCTGTTAAACTATTGGCAGCAATTTTTGCAGCAAGTCGCCACCCAGATTCACCAAATACATGAAACAACACAACGCATGATAGATGGAGTGCTTGTTTTACAAAATGTAACCGGCCAGCATTTAAAACCGGAACAGGAGCAGGTGCTATCCAACTTGCAGCAAATCAGAGCACAACGACCCAGTATAAATATGTATCATCGCATGCTCGACCGTTTTAAAAAGGAAACCTGTGAACAGTATAACAGTTTTATTGCACAGTTGAATAAGGATATCGAATACAATTGGGAATATACCGGGACTTTTGTTTTACCCGCTAAAAAATTACGTGAACCGAAAACAAATGCACGCTGGAAAGACCTGGATGAGAATTTTAATCGATGCAAGAGTTCCTGGATATGGCATTTTAAGGGTGAAGCGTCGGATTGGAAAAAAGACCTGGACCTTTTATGGTTACAGGTACAAATCCTGCAAATTTGTGAAATAACGATTGATGCGATCAAAACAAAGATCAAAGAGCAAATACTGCCCAATCTGGAAGAATCCCATGCAATGTTATCGACATCTTTGAAGCGATTTTTAAGAAAGAATCTAAAAAAGGGCACGGATTTAAAAGCTGAGATTCTCGCTGAAACCAGAACAATGCTCCGTTTGTTAAGAAAAGAAAAATTACCGCTCACGATCGATGCTTTGCGCCAAGCGCATCTGTTAAAGAGATTTGATGATTATTTCTCTCGTGTAAAGCATACGGTAGAACAATTATCCGATAGACATACGATCTTTCGTCATCAGGACTTGGCAGGATTGCCGCCGGATTCGAAATTGGTCGATATCCCGTTAAAGGCATTGGTGTTGGATGATATCTATCCGGATTTAACAAAGGGATTTGAAGCATTTTCTCGTGACCTGCAAAAAAAAATAGATAAAATCGCACGAGATGTTTCCGAGATCGATCAAATTGTCGATTTCAACCTCCAATCAGCTTATGAACTATTAGAAAATAGCGAAGGAGTGGATTCTTTCAGGCAGGCGCAGAATGTTGTTGTACAGGGTTATGAACGTGCACGGAACCAATTAGCGTCCCTGGTCGAGCAAAACCTCGATATTATAGAATTTGGTGCAACCAAGCTTAAAAAAATTACGATTGAATTCCATAATCAAATTCAACTGTTAAGTAGCAATGAAAAGATAATAGCACTAAAACTCCGCGTTGCAAAGGCCAGAACCCAGGAAGAATTTAAAAGTTATCGCAAAAAAGTGATAAATTCCATTAAATCGTCTTTTCCCTCCTTGCTTGCCTTCTTGTCCCGCAATTTCAAAAAAATTCGTGAAAAATATAAAAAGTTCAGAAGGATAACTGGCTTAATTCCTGTCAGTTCCGACGTCGAAGAAAAATTATCACAATATATATCAAAAACACAACAACGGATTTCGACTCTGCCGTATGTCTATGAACGTCTGTTCAGAATTCAATCTCTTTCCGATGAACGGTTTTTTGAAGGGCGCATGAATGAATTAGAGCGACTTCAACAGGACTTTGACGAATGGCGGAACGGGCGGTATGGTTTAACAGCTCTTGTAGGTGAAAAGGGCAGCGGCAAAACGACTCTATTAAATTTTGCTGTTGTAATGATCTATAAAAATCTACCCATTAAAAAGGTAGAATTTTCTGAATTTTCATTAGGCGCTGAGGAAAATTTATTTATTTTTTTACAAAAAGTTTTTCAAGAAAAGGATGTGGCAAATTTGGATGAATTGGAAAACAGATTTATCATATTGGAGCGGCAGAGGATAATTATTGTAGAAGATATTCAGAACCTTTTTCTGAGAAAAGTCGATGGCTTTGACACGCTGGAACGTTTTCTGTTGTTTATTTCCCGCACGCACGAAAAAATATATTGGATCATCACATGTACTCTTTATAGCTGGCGCTATCTTGACAAGGTTGTAAATTTATCAAAATTCTTTCGACGGGTTATATATTTAAGCGGACTTACCAGCAATGATATTGAAAATATCGTTTTAAAACGCCATCGGGTCAGCGGCTATCAGCTCGAGTTTAAAGTCGGAGAGGAAACAATTCAGTCCAAAAAGTTTAAAAAATTAACTACTGATGAATCACGGCAGGAATATCTCAAGGATTTGTATTTTAAACAACTGCATAATTTGGCTGCCGGGAACATCTCCGTTACAATGATGTTCTGGCTTGGAGCCATTATAAAAATCGAACAGGATAAGATGATTATTTCAGCCGAGATGGATCACGATTTTTCTTTTTTGGATCAATTACCTCTGGATGAGTTGTTCACCCTCGCGGCCTTGTTGCAACATGAAATGATGAGTATCGACGAGCACGCTAAGGTTTTTCGACAGGATCATCGAGCAAGTATGTTGCTGCTGAACCGGATGACCAATAGAGGTGTTCTATATGAAAAATCGAATGGGAGCTATCAGATCAATCTTCTCCTGTATAGGGCCGTTGTCCGAACCCTCAGTAGGAAAAATATTATATAATTAACGGAGATGCAAGTAACCATGCACCGATATTTTTTAAATTTTTTCTGGGTTCTATTTTTGCTTTATTTGATCAACAGTCCGCTGTTGGCCGGGCTTCAACAGGAAAAAGTACTTCAGGATACCAGTCAATCAGTAAGTATTTCTGAAGGAGCTACCAATTCGCTGACGGATACGCTTAATGAAGCTCAGCCACACTGGTCGATTAATTCCGGTAAAATTTTCTGGTCAGCCGTCATATTATTATTTGGCTTTCTTATAGTCAAATATGTGACCCGGCTACTCGAGAGTTTGGCAGAGCGCTGGACAAATATTCGATTGGCGATTAAACGATTGATTCCGATATTTCGAATTGTTACATGGTGTATTGTGTCATATATCATCATTGCCGATATTCTCGCCCCACCCATCGCCACATTGGTGGCCGTCACCGCTTCAGCAGGCATTGCCGTCGGATTTGCATCACAGGATATATTAAAAAATATATTCGGCGGCATTATGATTTTATTTGACCGCCCGTTTCAGGTCGGGGATAAAATAGAGGTGGGAAACCATTATGGTGAGGTCGTCAGTATCGGATTAAGAACCGTACGGGTGGTTACACCCGATGATTCACTTGTATCAATACCTAACAGTGAAATAGTGAATCAGTCGGTGTCTAATGCCAATTCCGGCGAGTCAAACTGCCAGGTCGTGGCAGATTTTTATCTGCCGCCAAACGTCGACCTGGTGATGGCCAAAAAAATTGCCTATCGCGCTGCTGCCGTTTCCCGTTATATTTATTTAAAGAAACCTATTGTCGTTATTATTAAAAATGAAATACATCAGGGAAGATCACTATTAAAGATGCGTTTAAAAGCGTATGTGTTAGATATCAGGTATGAATTTCTTTTTTCCAGTGAAATGACCGAAACCGTCATTACAGAGCTTTTGAGAAAAAGACTGGTTCTTCCTGAGGAACTATCCTTGATTCAACCAGCCCCTTTGGCAGAACTCCTACCAATCCAATAACATCTAATAATAGAAGGTACGGATTTCCCTATCCTTTTTACCGAAAATTTATTTCACCAGCAGCACTTTTTTTATCATCCTTGTGCCTTCACTCTCAAGTACACATAAATACAGACCGCTGGCCACCGCCTTTTGGTCCGCGTCCAAACCATTCCACTGAACCGTATACGTCCCGGAATGATGCTGTTTGTCGACCAGTGTTTTTACATGACGGCCGGCGTTGGTGAATATATTCAAACGAACGGATCCAACTTTTGGGCATCGATTGGTTATCAATGTCGATGCGTTAAAAGGATTTGGGAAATTTTGCTCCAGATCATAGGATAATAATTTGGTGTCGGTTAAACTAATTTCTAAAATGCTGTGATATGCGGATTTGCCGTTCATGTCGATGGATTCCAGCTGATAATGATATGTTTTGCCGAATTCAACATCGCGGTCGAAATATTTATGATTTTAGGTGAACGGTCTCCATTGGGCGCTGCCAATGGATTTAATGCTCCCCATTCCAGCCATGAATGATACATTACATCACCGCTTTGATATAATGTCCGTGTCGGTTTGTCCGGGGCGAAAACCAGTTTAAACGACTTGAAGTTTTGTGTACCGGCGTCCTTGGCAAAAACAACTTCGATCCTCCTTTTCGTTAAAAGTATTTATATATCCTCTTTCCCTTTTTTTCAGTATGGACATCAACCTAAAACCGTTCGAAATGTTTAGGTTGTGAAGCCAGTTTTATATATATTATTCGAAAACCTGGCTTATCGGATTCGAAAAGAATCAATGCTGTCACTACATTAGATCACGTGAGGAAGAAGTCATGTCAGTTTTTGTGTTCTGTTATCGGAGAATTTCGATATCCCGTCCCATTGATTGAGTATAATTTGATAATTATAATTTTTTAGGCAAAGACTTTTTATGGACAGCTATTCTTGTTTTTGGGATTGTATTTGCATATATTATTTGTATTCTTGAGACGGTTATTGAGGCGTGTTGAAGCTAAAATTCAACGACAATTTAAAAATTTTTTGGAATCATTTTTTGAGATCGTCAAATGAAAGACAAAACTCGCACCGCAACTGTCCTGACTGTGGTTTGCGGTTATGTCGCACTGTGGATCGCTTTCGTTGTAGCCGGTGAGAACCCGCCAACGTCCACGGGATCTCCGCATCGGTTTTTCGCGGTTACTGCGGTCCCGGTTCTGATAGGGATACTGTTCCTGGCGGGTCTGATATTGGCATCGACCCGGGGAGGAGATGAATGGCCGGATTCTCGACCAAAACCTGCGGTAACCTGGATGCCTGTTGCCGTCCTTTTGATCATTGGGACAATGTTCGGCTTGGTAGCCGCTTTTAAAATTGTACTTTGGTTTGGGCCGGTCTGGGTGCGCTGGGCGATCGTTGGAATGGCCGTCACCATCGTGCTGATCGGTAGCGGAAGAGCACTTGGATGTGCTGCACTGGGCGGTGTGATCTGGGGTGCGCTGGGTGTGTGGGTCGGCTCCGGCCGGGAAATGACCGGCCGGATCGATCTGATTCTTACCGGTATAATGGTGGGAACGATGCTGGGATCGGTGATAGGTACGCTGTTAAAGGCTGGCTGGGGAAGAGACGGAAAGAGTCCGTAGATAGAAAGAGTAGTAAACAATTATGAAAATTTTTTCAATTGTTTCGGCGGTGAAAATTGGAAAACGTTGAAAGATATATGATATGAAGTCAAAACATGTTTTTATTTTTGCTCTGCTGCTTTTTCAACTGTTTATAATTAAAATTTCTGCTCAATCGGCCTTGGACAACAATACGACCACGACAGTTGAAATGAGTAAAAATCAAACAGTCATTTTCGTTGGCGAAACAGCGGTCCTCGTAATACCTCAGTTATGGGTGGAAGGTGCGACGCACCGGCCCACGACATCTTTATAAATAATTAAATTACATAGACTTAGAAAAAGA
>JAFGEC010000135.1 GCA_016931775.1 Candidatus Zhuqueibacterota bacterium
GAGATGTTTTCACGAATCGTTGCCAATAAACAAAAGTTAATTGAAATCCAGGGCAGTATCCGGGGTATTTCCGTGCATCCGATCCTGGAAAGTGAGCTTGAGGCCAGGTTTATTGAAATTTTGAGTCAGGCGAAATTTGCCGGAAAGCCTGTAGCCGTTAAAAAACGGGTCGTCGAGCAAAAACCGGGCTGGCGAATCGAGATCAACGGCCATATTTATGATATCGTTCCCCAGGTGGAACTCGTACAAACCGATCAGGTCGTCATACCGGCACGGGCCGATTTTATGATTTATCCGGTTAAAAGTTGTTTAAAGCGGCCCATTGCACTGTTTTGCGACGGTTATGCCTGGCACGCAGGCAAGAGGAAAACACAGAGCCGCGTGGGAAAAGATATGGCGCAACGTATGGCCATCGTGCGCAGCGGACGTTTTTATATCTGGTCGCTGACATGGGCTGACCTGGAAAAACGCATCGGCACGCCGCATTATGACAATTTTCTGGCATACAATCCGACCATGACTCTGTATCTTGAAAAAATTTTTAAATCCAGAGACGACCAGCTGTTTTTCCGGGAGCTGGAAAAGTTGAACAGTTTTGAACTGTTCTGCAAGCTTTTAGGAAATCCTGAGATCGATAACTGGAATACGTTTTCAGTTGCCCTGGCCGTCAGTCAAATTCAGCCGGAAGGCGGCCAGCCGGTTTTAAAACAAACCATAAGTGAATTCGAGCAGGTACTGCGTCATTCCGGATCCTGGCAGGATGTGAATTTTGATACCGTGACCAAACAGAGCGGCGGGGATTATTTTTTCGGTATAACTGCAAAGGACTATCAGGACAAACCGAAATTAAAACTACTTGTCAGCGCAACAAAAACCGCCATTCAAAATATGAGTCGTTATGAAATATCGCCTTGCTGCCGTTTTTTCGATGACGACGATATTGTCGATCAGTTGGATTTTAAAAAGGCATGGAACGGATTTTTAAGACTGTTCAATATATACCAGTTTGTTCCCAATGCATTATTTGTCACGTCGAAAGGGCTGGCCGATCATGAATACGATCATTCCATTTATAATTGGATTGAAAAAGAGAAAAAACCGATCACGGGCGGTGAGGATTTTAAAGAATTGTATGACATTACGGATCCAAAATATCATCCTGTTTTAACTTACCTGATAAAGCACAAACTTCCCTTGCCCGAGATCGGATATGAACTATTGAATGATAAAAACCGGGTGACCGGGCAGGCTGAAATGGCGTGGCCCCCTCAAAAGATCGCCTTTTTACATGAGCAGGAGATGGATTTCAAAAAAGAATTTGAACAAAAATCCTGGCAGGTATGGGAGTTGAAGAATATTTTAGAAAACCTGTCGATATGCGATACCCTGTTACGATCTAATAAGGACGGCAAATGAATAAAGCAACTGATTTTATGAATGTGGGGATTTCCGCAGAATTTTTAAAAGCGTTTGCCAACATCCCTAAAAACCAGCAGTATAAAGTTCGTGAATTTATCAGCAAGTTCAGAACCAATCCGCAGTCCGGCAGCATCCATTATGAGAAAATCCAGGATGCCAGAGACGCCAACCTGCATTCGGTTCGCATCGATCAGACCTACCGGGGAATCGTACTCAAACCGGATACGGGCAATCTGTACATGCTGTTGTGGGTGGACCATCACGACAGGGCGTACGAATGGGCAAGGAACAAAGTCGTTCAAATACATCCGGAGACCGGGGGATTGCAGATTTTTGATGTCACAAAAGCCAGAGCGTTTCCTCAGGAGACCACTGTTAAAAAGCAGATCGGTTTGTATCAAAAGTACAAAGACAGGGAATTGCTCAAAATCGGCGTACCGAAAATCCTGTTACCACTGGTGAGAAGCCTTGAAACCGATGAAAATCTGGAACAGATCGCAGATTATCTGCCACAGGAAGCCTATGAAGCGCTTTTTATGCTGGCGGCCGGTTATTCCCTGCAGGAAATTATGTACGCCATCGATCAACAAAAGGAAATCGATCCCAATGATTTTATCAAAGCCCTGGATAATCCCGATTCTTTACGCCGGTTTTATCTGGTCGAAGAAGCCAAGGACCTGGATCAGCTGCTCAACAGTCCCCTGGAGCTGTGGCGGGTCTTTTTACATCCCTATCAGAAAAAGATCGTCGAAATAAATGCCAACGGCCCTGTGCGGGTTCTCGGCGGCGCTGGCACCGGCAAGACCGTCGTGGCCATGCACCGTGCGAAATGGCTAATTGAAAATATTTTCGTGCAAAGGTACGATAAAATTCTGTTTACAACATTTACACGCAATCTGGCCGAGGATATCAAATCTAATCTGGCAAAAATCTGCAGGCCTGATGACCTGAAACGTATCGATGTGGTCAATTTGGACAAGTGGGTCAGCCAATTTCTGCAACAACACGATTATAAATATCATCTGGTTTTTGATCGTGACACCAGGGATTTGTGGAACAATGCACTCAACCTGGCACCGGCTGATCCGGATTTGGACGAAACCTTTTATAAAGACGAATGGTATTCGGTGATTCAGCACCACGGTATTTCAAGCATTGGTGAATACATACGGGTGCCCCGAATCGGCCGCAGTAAACGATTGAACCGCCAAACCCGGCAGAAAATTTGGCCGGTATTTGAAGAATACCGGTCTTTACTCGATAAAAATCATTATAAAGAACCCATAGACGTCACCCGCGACGCCCAAATTCTGCTTGAGTCCAAAGGCGACATTCTGCCCTATCGGGCTGTCATTGTGGATGAGGCACAGGATATGAATCCCGAATCATTTAAACTCATCCGTCAAATGGTACCGCAGCAGAGCGTCAATGATATTTTTATCGTGGGAGACGCACATCAGCGAATCTATGAAAATAAGGTGGTGCTGGGCCGGTGCGGTATCGACATTCGCGGCAGAGGCCGAAAACTGCGTATCAACTACCGGACAACGGAGGAAACGCGCCGTTTTGCGGTGAATATTCTACGCGGTGTCGAATTTGACGATCTGGACGGCGAATTGGACACGCAAAAAGGCTACAAATCCCTTACTCATGGTTTGCAGCCGTCGGTCAAATTTTTCGAGTCTTTTGCTCAAGAAGTGGAATTTATATACGACTATTTACGGGAGCAAAACACCGATTTGAAAAATCTCTGTTTGGTTGCGCGTACAAACAATCTACTGGCCCAATATGAAGGTGCCTTAAAATCCCGCGGTCTGGAAATTTATTTAATCAACCGGGACGAAGCGGAAAACAGGGAAAAGGACGGACTGCGTATTGCGACCATGCACCGGGTAAAAGGGCTCGAGTTCGATCATATTATCATTGCAAGCACCAACAAGGGGATTATCCCGTTGTTTGAGGATGAGAAGGACTCTGACAGGGCAGTACTGGAAAAATCCCTGCTTTACGTTGCGGTGACGCGGGCAAGGAAATCGGTGCTGATTACGGGGTATGGGGAGATGAGTGAGTTTTTGATGGACGAAAAAAGGAAAACCGGGTAAATATGAAACAAAACGCAAAGATCGCAGAGGACGCAAAGTAAAATGGATTAGTTAATAAAATAATTGGTGAAATATTTTAATATTGTTGATTGGAATTATTGTATTAAATAAATTGAAAGCAACATTAACATTTTTTTTGATACATTAGATATGTTTTAAAAATGATCATTTACTGATAACTTTTAAAAATAAAAATCCATCTCAAAAACAAGGAATCCTTTATGCCCGAACAAGTTCGTCTCTGGAAAATCAAAAACAATATCCTGCAGGATATCCCTTCGGCCAAACTGGACCTGGAGTCGCGTCTTGAATCATGGATCAAAAACGATATCACTATTTTGGGAGAAAACCTGCTCCCTATCGGCACGCAGGTCGAGACCGCTTTCGACGGCTATATCGATATCCTGTGTTTAGACGGCAACGGGGATCTCGTAATCGTCGAATTAAAGCGGGATAAAACGCCGCGCGAGGTTTCCGCCCAGGTGCTGGACTATGCGACATGGGTGCAGGAATTGTCCCATGATCAGATCGCGAGCCTGGCCGATGTGCATTTAAATGGCTCCTCACTGGAAGAAAAATTCCGTGAAAAATTCGACCGGGAGCTGCCTGAAATTCTGAATGAAAACCATTCCATGCTGATCGTCGGATCGCGCATCGATCCGAGCACGGAGCGGATTATTACCTATCTGTCCGAGACTTATGGCGTAAATATCAATGCCATTACTTTTCAATATTTCAGCACAGCGGAAGGTGATGAAATTATATCCCGGATTTTTCTAGTGGAACCGGAAAAAATCGAATATCAATCCCGTACCAAAGGTTCTTCCAAAAGACGGCGCAATTTAACCTGGGAAGAATTGTTCAATATTGCTGAGGAAAAGGGCGTTTTGGGACTGTACAAGCCGTTGTATGACGGCCTGTCGAATGTCCTGAAAAAAAACACCACCCTCAGTTCGGTTGCGTTTGCCGGTGAGCTGGAAAATAGTTTGAAGACCATCATTGGTTTATATCCGCCGGAAAGTTCGGTGGACCAGGGTCTGAGGTACCGTTTGTATCTGGGACGGTTTTGCCGGTATTTTTCTGTTGCTGAACAGGATGTTATAAAAATTCTCCCCCATGAATATCAGGAATGGAATTTTACCTCGACCAATGATGCGGAATATTCTGGATTTGAGGGGTATTTTAAAAATGGGGAAGAGGTTGGGCGGTTTTTGGGATTTGTGAATAAGGCCGGCAGAAGAAAAAACTGGGTGGCGACGTGATTTGTTTCAAACTGATAAAAATCTTTGGCTTAAATTTGAGTTGTTTAACATGTGAAATTATTGTATAATTGTACATAATCATTTAAATAAAGGAGATTATATCATTGGAATCACTTGAATACATCGCAGAAATTCTCCCTGACGGTCATTTACCTGTACCGGAAGAGATACTGAAAAAATTACCGCGGAAATTACATTCTAAATTGCATATAAAAATCACGCCGGCGGAAAATATCGTCAAAAAGAAAAGTCTAGCTGAATTTTATGGAGCGTGGCAGGATGACCGCGAAGCCGAGGAAATTGTTCAAGATATTTACAATAGTCGGATTTTAAATTCACGATCAGAAAGAACGACTCATGAGTAACGGGTATCTTGTTGACACGGATATATTGATCTATTGGCTCAATGCAAAATTTCCACAGATTAATGACAAAATCAAGAATATAGATAACAAGTTACTTTTTATATCCTCAATAACAGTCGCCGAATTGTATTATGGGGCATATAATTCTTCCAAACAGAAGGAAAACATCAAGCTTTTAAAACGATTAATTTTCGAATTAAATATAATTAATTTCGATCCAAAGGCCGGTGAGGTATTTGGGAAAATAAAAGTTATGTTAAAAAAGTATGGTAAAATCATAAACGATTCTGATATTTTTATAGCATCCACGGCCGTTTCAAATAATTTGACGCTTGTTACAAATAATGAAAAGCATTTTCAAAGAATAGATGATTTAAAAGTTGAAAATTGGGCAAAATGATTATCAATTTTTGCAATCTGTAATAACGCAAAATTAATCTCCGTAAAAATATCCGCAAAAATGAAGAAGAAATCTATAACAGCTGAAGAATTTGATCGTAAATTCGACAATGGTGAGGATGTATCTGAATTCCTTGATCTGAAAAAAACGACGAGGCCCGGATATGAACAAAAACGCGTCAATGTCGATTTTCCCGTCTGGATGATTCAATCCCTGGACAAGGAAGCGAAACGGCTTGGCGTTACCCGGCAATCGATTATAAAAATATGGATCGCTGAACGTTTGGAGCGTGGTTCGGTTTAGTAATATTTTCTTGGAGTACAATCAGATCTCTCAAAATGAAATAGAATAGTAAACCGGTCAGGTTTTATCATCAATCGTCCGGAGCCGGAAAGAATGGGATAGCGAACTATACCAAACTTTGCCTTTTCATCAATGAGTTGAGCAGGAAGGTATCAAATTGTGGCTGAACAGAAAAAGATTTGGCGTCGGTAAAAGCAATTTTTTCGAAAAACGATAGGAGGATTTATATCGACCTTGATCAAATAGTAAAAAGTCGAAGACACTTGTATACTTTAAAGACACGGAGAAAATGATTGAATATTTTCAAACATATATAACCTCTTTGAGCAAATAATCCCTCATATACGGCTTTAAATATTTTTCGCGGCACAATTCGACAGGCCGCTGAAAATGAATTTCAAGATCATTTTTAAGTCTGGGCTTTTTTTCATATATGTTATCCGTGCCGGATTTGAATTCGAGAATAATATCGATATCACTTTTATCATTTTGCTTGTTACGGGCAAATGAACCAAACAAACCGATTTTTGTAATACCAAAATCCGCCTGTAAAGCCGGCAAACAGTCGCGCAGATAGGCAAGTATTTCGTTTTTGTTTACTTTTCTTTTCATAACATGACCATCCTTTGAGAATTATAAAATATACAATTTACAGTATCGAAATGCAAGATTTCCTTTTATTCTTGGACCTTGCTTGCAAGGGGAAAAACGTTCTTTGGCTCAAACGAATAAAAAATATTTTTGTAGAGTAGATTATAGTTGACCTTTTTATTATAATTCAGAAATGGAATTTTACCTGTTCCTGCCTGTTTTCTCTATAACTCCATGAAATGGTAGGGACATCAGAAAAACGCTACAGTCTTTGTACAGCCGTTATTAAGGGTGATAATTAAGGAATCATTGGTCGAGTAGGTATTGTTTGTCATAGAGTATAATTTGTTATAATTGCATTTTTCAAGAGTCAGCTGATACACGCAAGTTATGCCCTGCAGATTCTCAACAACATATCATTCAACTATGGCAGGATAAAAGGCGAACGGATCTATAGTTGAATTTTTTACAGCATCACATTACTAACTGTAACGAATATTTGTTTATAATATCATCGTTCTTCAAAATCCTCAATATTAGACTCCGGCAACGGTGCGTCAAAATCCTCCGGTACTGTAAACTCACCGGTACACAATCCAAAGGGACGTAAATTTTTAATAGTCTGTACGATCGGTTCCATTCAGCTATGGGTTTACCACCTTTAATAATGATCAGCGTTTCACCGGATTCAATGCGATGTAGGAGTCCAAGAATTTTTTTATCAAAGATACAATTACAATTAATTTCGATAATAATGCATTTTTTATTCAACTCTATATCCATTTTAAAATTAATGAAGGCAAATATTTTATCTAAAATCAAGAAAAATTTTTCATTTTTTTCGATAACGTATTTTATGTTGATCTACAATAATAGAAGCTTTTTCCCATCTATCGACCGGGTATAATTCGAGTAACCTCAATATAGCTTCTTTTGTATGGTGCAGACCAGTGGGATATGTATTCAATCGGACAACACCATAACCGGGTATATGGGGGATCATTTGGGGATTTTGGAAATCTTCATCGTATGTCATGATGATCATTCCATTTTTTTGTCCATATTCAAAAATTTCATAATCACTCATTCTGTCCATTCCAAGGGTACGGGTGGAATATACTTTTACTTTCTCATGAAGAATATTTTGTAACCATAGTAAAAAAGGCGCTGGTATATTTTGATCAAGTAGTATTTTTATCATGCCGGTGTTTTCATGCTCAATTTTGTGTCATCCACCAATTCAATGGCATAGGCAACCGCAGCCTGAATATCTTCAATTGTTAATTCAGGATAATTGTTCATGATATCATGTATGGTTTCTCCACCAGCCAGCGAGCCGAGAATATTGCGAATCATTATTCTCGTGCCTCGTATAACAGGTTTTCCATGACACACATCCGGATTGACTTCTATTCTGTTCTGCATTTCTACCTCAAGTTTTCTTAAAACATAGCTGTATTGGCACTGAAATGCAAGAAATTTTTTATGATTTTAATATACAAAAAATAGGGGAAAGGGAATAGGCGCGGATTGTTTGTATTTTTGATGTAAAAAGTAGTAAATTTATGTAAAGTATCAAAAAGTTTTTAATGACTCTGCCGTTTTTCCAGCCAATTTGTAAATGAACTCTGACTCTCTCTGGATGGCTTTCCGGCTATAATATTTTCAACACTGACTTCCTCGTCCAGATCCGGCCAAAAAATACCCTCACCGTTTCCGATCAATCGCCAGTTTTGCCTTTCTTTTAAACTTCCATATAAAAGCCGGGGATACCAGGCAATAGGTACTGTAATTGTGCGGCCGTCACTGAGATCGATGATTAATGAATCATCCGTAAAGGAGGCATTATTTATTTTACTATCCATTTCCAAGATGTTGCATTCCATGTTTTATCTTTATGTAGGCTTTTTTGATATGAACAAACTGGTTCTATAAATTGTTCAAGCACAACCATCATCTTTGAAAATTCAAAAATTGATTCCAAGTGATTGCGGGATAAAAAGGCTGTCCATTGTTCTTGCTTTTCTTTTGATTGTTTGAAATCCATTTGAAAGAGTATGGTTCTATCCTCAAGACGTGTGTGCCGATTTTGAAAAGTTGCAACAAGTGCTTTATGGAGCAGATTTATATGGAAACAATGGTGGTTTGCCAAATATAAAATGTCATAAAAATCTTTCATTCGGCTGGTTAATATATTGAACCGAACAGCAGCTTGAAATTTTTCAGCAATCACTGATTCTTTTGAATAAACTTTTATTTTGGGATTCGGAAATTCAAGCAATGTTGGGAAATCCATTGGAAGCGGATCTGGGACCACGACATCTCCGATTCCGATATCCAATTGAAGAGTGTTTTGAATGGTACCTAAAAACGCTTTGAATTTTATGCGGAAACCGTGATACTCGTTTTCTTCGGTAATATTCTCTATTTTAATTTTATCAATATCGAATTGCACACCATCATTGCACATGACCATATTGATTTCCTTAATCATCTGTTGTAATTGGTTAACATTTTCTGAATGAATATATCCTAAAAAATCAATGTCTTTAGTTGGGCGGAAGCGGGGAATCTCGTAAATCAGAAACAGCAGGGCTCCTTTGAGTACAAATTTTTGACGATGAGTAGATCGAGACAATCGATATAAAAAACGCTCTTGAAAATATTGTAAAACGACTGCATTAAAATCTCGTCCAGATTCTTTTGCAAGATTGTATAATCGTGCGCGTACAGAAGCGGAAATATTTGATTTCGTTTTTTCTTTTTTGGGCATTAGGCGACCATTGCTTTTAAGTAAGGCAATATTATTGTTTTAACCTGGCAGTGAATGGCATCTTTGGTGAGTTTTTGGATATTAACATCATTCTGTTTAAGGTAATTTTTCAATGCTTCCAAAGCGATATCTTCACCCAGTTTTTTTCTATAGCGGAACATGTCACAAATGGATTTTTCTTTATCATATATTTGAATATTTCCTTGACCGGTCTTTATGGTATTTATTCCATAATTGTAAAAACGATCCCGGTAATAGAACGACCGTACAGGAGGGTAATACATTTTCGGTGGTTTTGATGAATGCGGTAATGCAACATAAATTTCGGATGGATTAAACGTGGTCAGCTCAAAATGTTCCAGCGCAGAGAGCAAACAGATAACTCCATTGGGAATTGCTTTACATACATCAATATAACTGATTGGGATCATATTTATCAGTGGTAACTCAGCCAGGCGATACAAGCCAGGTTTAATTTTTTCAATTACCCCATCCTGGACAAGTTGTGCGATAGCTTGTGATTGCACTGATGCACCTTTCAAATCCTTCATGCGCGCATAACCGCCATGCTTTTGAAATATTGAAATAATTTGATCCATTTTTCTTGATTTCTGCCAATACATTCTATTGGCAGAAATATAGGATTTTATTGTGTGAAAAGCAAATTTTTTATGATTTGAACATTGGGTGAATTGAATCACGATGAATAGGGGGGAAGCCATATTGGTGCAATGTCCGGTATCATGTCGGATACTAGGCGACGGTTGTATATGGAGTCAATCAAAATAAAAGGTCATTTAAAAAGTAGTAATTTACTTCAGTAATTTACTACAACCTTTTGATTTTGCTTCCTACCGACATTTAGTTGCATTGTCATTAACGCCGCTTTTTAATCTCATTATAAAAAAACAAACAAAAAACGTTTAATTTCTGGTGAATAAAATCGATACACTAAAAATGGGGCTTTCCACAAATGCCCTCGTCAGTTATAACAAGTGCTGCTTTCAGACAAACGATGTGAGGGAACCCAATGGAATGGAAAACAGGATACTCAAATTGAGTGATCAAATCCATTCCCTGGGGATATCATCAATCTGTATCGATTGGGGAAAGAACAAAATAACCGTCGAGGTTTCGGCCAAAATTCTTAAAGAAAAATATGGCCAGTTGATCAACAGGTATACGTTCGGCGATTTTGTCGGTGCAGTAAATACCAGTGGAATTATTAAAATTGATGGAAATAAACTGTTAAATGAATCCGAAATTTACCGGGTGGATGTGTGCGAGAACCTTCGTCTTGAAGAAGAGTTAGCGCTTTATAAAAATGCGTTGGCCATACGGGTGATGCAGGATACGAAATATGAGGTCCGTGATTATAAAAGCGACGGACTGGTCATCACGCCAAAAAACAAGACCGATAATTTACGAATAGTGATTTATCCTAAATTCAAGGAATTGACATTGGCCAGAAACCGGGAATTGCGGAAATATATCGATATAGAACAATTTCAGAGTGTATTGAGAATAGAGGTGAATATCCGCAAATATGCCGCATGCCGGAAATTATTTGACCTGGAAAAAGGAAAGTCACCCTGCCTGTCGGATATATTGCTCTCAAAAAAACCGGTCTTGATGGACCTGCTCAATCCTTATTTGGAAGTCAATGAAGATCAGAAAAATATCACCATCCCGCAGTTGCTGTTCGAGGGAAATAAAAAGCCGAGTGAAAAAATTAAACAAGCCGGAATGATGGTTATTCTTGACTGCTTTGGCAATGACCTGCTCAAAGTAAAAAACTGGCTCAAGTCAACGGTAACACATAATCCGGGAAGACATCTACCGGGATTTATAAAAACCGCGCATCAACAGGAAAAAGACTGGGTGAATGAATTTGTGCGTGAGATAAGGGCCGGGCTCGAGGAGGGTAAAAGTGACGGTTATATTTTTGAACATCATTAACTCCAATTACTCTGTCGAAAAACTTTTTATAATTCATTATTTTACAAATAATGGTGTGGGTTCATTCCATGAACCTTACAAAACCTTACTTTTTTTAGATATATCGGCTGTCAGTCCATAAACTTATATTTTCCGGAAAGGAATGTTGAATATTATCCAAAAACCTGTCAAAACTTGACATTTTTTAAATCGTCGCTATAAAAACTTTATGTAAGGAGTATATACAATGGTTCAAAACTGGTTAGATGTTCAAGGTCTTGCGGAATATCTCAAGGTTTCTAAGTCATATATCTATCACAAGGTCAACGCCGGTGATATACCTTTTGTGAAAAAGGGCGGATTGAAATTTTACATCCCGCACATCGATGAGTGGATGCTGCAGGAAAAGGATTATTATCATCCTGGTGCCGCAATAAAGTGGGTGGAGGAAAAAAGTAGTTTTTGACTGGATCAACAGGATTTACAGGATAACTATTTTTGAGAATTTATTGGATTTTAAGAATCAAAAACTGGAGTATCTATCTAAAATGATGCTTGAACGATTAATACTCGTATTTAACACAACAAGGAATATCCTGTTGATCGTGTCGATCCTGTCAATTTTTTGACTGGATCAACAGGATTTACAGGATAATTATTTTTGAGAATTTATTGAATTTTAAGAATCAAAAACTGGAGTATCTATCTAAAATGATGCTTGAACGATTTATACTCGTATTTAACACAACAGAGAATATCCTGTTGATCGTGTCGATCCTGTCAATTTTTTTGACTGGATCAATCCCGCAAAGCGGAAATCACCCAGGGCAGGTATAATCCGGCGATCCGGTGGGGCCATGCGGAGAAAAATCCCGTTCGGCTGGTGGAAAAGTTCACAGAACCCGCAGTATCAAACAACTCAACGGGATTTTTTATCTACAAGTTATCCCAAACGAAAAACGGCCGCCGGGTATGGCAGCCGTAAGTTAATTAAAACCAAGTAGCGGCGCAGGGATTCGAACCCCGGACACGTGGATTATGATTCCACTGCTCTAACCAGCTGAGCTACGCCGCCAAAAATATAGATTAAAATGTACTAAAATTTTTATTTTTACGCAAGCTTTTTTTACACATTGTGGTAATACCTCAGTTATGGGTGGAAGGTGCGACGCACCGGCCCACGACATCTTTATAAATAATTAAATTACATAGACTTAGAAAAAGA
>JAFGEC010000136.1 GCA_016931775.1 Candidatus Zhuqueibacterota bacterium
ACACAGTGTTGAGAAACATAAATTAACAGAGGAAGTATTAGGATGTGTGATTGAGGTGCATAAACATTTAGGTCCTGGTCTGCTTGAATTCGCATATGAACAATGTTTAGCACATGAATTAAATTTGAAAAAATGAAGAGTGTATCAACTTTTTTATTACTGATGTCCATAGCAACAAGAGTGCCTTTCGCACAAGTTGAGCTCAATAATGGTCTTGTGGGTTATTACAAAATGGATGATGTCGGGGGGACAACAATGACAAATTATGCCGAAGGAGAAATTAATGCATTAGCGAACTATGATCCGACTGCTGTGGATCAAAGCGCATCTGATTTCAATTCATTCATACAAAGCTTGTACTTTATACAAATATTTGTTACATTTATAGTTTAACCGAAAATATTATTGTTTGAACAAGAGTAATCCATGTTTTCAAAAATCAAACGAGTGGTAATAAAACAGTTCACAAAGTGCTCCCGAACCGGTAAAATAACCGGACTTTTAGTAAAAAGAAAAACTTTGGGGCTTTGGATTGTTGTTGGTCTGGCCTCTGTTATTTGGATTCTTTTCCGGGTTGTACCCAAGCCCGGCCGTGCGACCTATCCCTGCCAAAAGGTGGCTCTACCGCTGGCCGCCGGCTTTATTGCCTGGTTGTTGGGACTGGCCGGGTCCACCTTGATTTTACGCCGGGCCCGTCGCCTGTTTCAAAAACAACGGTATGTGGTGGGGGCGATCTGTTTTGCAACGGCGGTACTGCTTTTCTCTGTCACTTTGAGTGATACACGTGATGTTGCCGCGTCAGCCGTAAACTTTGTCCCCACCGATCCGGCCAACAGTCCAACAGGTACCGGCAAAGGGATTTTTCCCGGACGCGTCGTGTGGGTCTATGACCGCCTTCTCTGTGATCAAGGCAGCACAAGTGGCTGGTGGTGGGAAGATCAACGCACCGATCCGGAGGTGGCCCGGCGTATGATGACACAGGCGCTGCTCAACCTTACCGGCATTGCCGATCCGGTTGAGTCCTGGGAGGCCCTCTTCAAGTACTTCAATCGAACGCATTACGACCAAAACGAAAAGGGCTACCAGGCTGGTGACAAGATCGCCATCAAGGTCAACAACATCTTCTCCCGTACCTACCAATGGACCAGCAGCCAGGATAACCGGCCCTGTCCGCAAATGGTTCATGCCCTGCTCTGGCAACTGGTAAACATAGCCGGCGTACCGCAAGAGGACATCACCCTCTATGACTGCATCTTTTATCATGGCGACCCGGTCTACCAATACTGCCATGCAGATTTTCCCAGCGTGCGCTGGGCCGAAGGCGATGCCACGGATCGCAGTGGTTACGAAGGCGGGCCAGGCACTGATCCTGGTACCCGGGAAAAGGTGGTGCCCGATCCCAACTGTGTGGTCTATTATGGCGATCCGGACCTCGTTCCTGGCAGCGGCACGGTTTGCCTGCCCACGGTTGTCTCAGAGGCCAAATATCTCATCAGCATCGCCCTGCCGCGCCCTCATGAACTGGCAGGTGTCACCCTCTGCGCCAAAAACTTCTTCGGTTCGGTCTGGCATCCCACCGTCTACCAGTACTATCACGGTTGGCATCCGGAATTCATGCACAAGTCAGTCGCCGCCCTCAATTTCTCCAACGACATTCCCATGCGCCCCATGGGATCCTACAATGCCCTTGTCGATCTCATGGGCCATAAAGACCTGGGGGGCAAGGTACTGTTGTTTTTGGCCGAGTGTATTCGCTATCGCTACTGGTCGGCTCCACCCTTCAATGGCGGGCCCGCCTCGAGTTTATTCATGAGCCAGGATGGCGTCGCCATTGAGTCGGTCCTGCTGGACTTTTTACGGTCCGAGGGGGCCGTGGCCTCTGGTACGGCCGACAATTATCTCCACGAAGCGGCCCAGGCCGGCAATCCACCTTCGGGCACGGTCTACGACCCGGAAAACGACGGCATCCCCTTGGAAAGTCTGGGCGTACACGAGCACTGGAATAATCCTACGGACAAACAATACAGCCGCAATCTGGGTGCCGGTGAAGGTATTGAGCTCATTAAAATATTAAAAAATACACCAACTGTTGTTGAGCCTAGCAATCGTAATATCCCAGCCGCTTTTACACTTTTTGCGAATTATCCCAATCCCTTTAATCCATCAACCACCATTTGCTACTCACTGCCGACTTTTGCCGATATCAGGTTGAACATCTACAATCTGAAGGGAGAAAAGGTGCGTACGCTTTTCAATCAGCATCAATCTGCAGGCACCTTTGAAATAAGCTGGAATGGGCGCAACGATAAAAACGAACGTGTAGCTTCCGGTATTTATATATATAAAATGGAAATAAATACAGGTAGAGAAATAGACAGCCAATCACGTCAAATGTTGTTGCTCAATTAACGCAAGATGTCAGTTGTAGGGTGCGGTTCGGTCATTCTTCTCGCCAAAGGAAGCTCAAGTTTGTCAGAACCGCACCGTACGACGAAAGGGAAAATATGAAATTTTTATCCTTCATAATTAAACTTTTTATTATCGTACTTTTCGTTTTTTTATTTTGTCAAAAACAACCACCTCAATCGAGAGAAATAATCGATCTGGCGGGCCAGTGGCAGTTTGCCATTGACTCGACCGATGTCGGCATTCAGCAAAAATGGTACCTCACGGACCTGAAGGATGTTATTGAATTACCCGGCACCATGGATCTAAACAAAAAAGGCTTTTTAAATTCCGATACAACGACCAAACACTTGAATCGGGTCTATCGATATGAAGGTCCCGCCTGGTATAGAAAAAAGGTTATAATTCCACAGGAATTTTCCAACAAAAATATCCGGCTGATCCTGGAACGCACAAAACCGTCAAAAATATGGATCGACGATTTTTATGTCGGAGAATCACGCCTTTTACAGTCGCCGCAGTATTATGATGTATCAGACTATCTCAAATCCGGAGAGCATGTTTTCACCATCCGGATCGACAACGATTTAAAACTGACCCCCTACGGCATGGTCCACATCTACACGGACGAGACGCAAACCAACTGGAACGGCATCATTGGAGATATTTTTATCGAGGCGGCGCCAAGGACGTATATTTCAGACCTGCAGGTTTTTCCGGATATCGACGGTCAAAAAATTAAGGTTCGTTTGGCCATCGTCAACGGTTTAGGTTTTGATAGTGTTGAAACCAAGTTAAAGATAAAATGTGTCTGGAATGGAAAAACAAGGGAGCTCGAGCCATTTCTCCGCACGGTTCCCTGTGATTCCATCATCCAGTTGGAATACACACTCGGGGAAGATATGGCGTTATGGGATGATTACGAGCAACCACTGTACACACTTATTGCTACCATAAAAAATGACTCTATACGAGACTCCAAAACAGTGCCGTTCGGCATGCGAGAATTCACTGTTGCCGGAAAACAGTTTGCCATCAACGGCCGCACGACTTTTCTCCGCGGTAAAAACGACGCCTGTGTTTTTCCTTTAACCGGCCATCCGCCCATGGATGTGAAAGGTTGGAAACGTGTCTACAAAATTGCAAAATCGTACGGTATAAATTATTACCGCTTTCATAGTTACTGTCCGCCGGAAGCGGCGTTCGACGCTGCCGATCAACTGGGAATTTTTCTTCAACCCGAATTGCCGTTCTGGGGTGGACTGGAATCCGATACCGTTGCGGCAATGCTTAAAAAAGAGGGCCTGGCCATGCTGAAAAGTTATGCCAATCACCCCTCCTTCGTTATGTTCAGCGCGGGAAATGAAATCTGGAGCGGTTTTGACCGCGTTGAAAAGATAATCGTCACATTAAAAGAAAAGGATAACCGGCCGCTGTATACCATGGGATCGAATAACGGCATCGGTTATGTCGGGCCACGGCCGTGTTCGGATTTTCACATCGCAGCCCGAACACCTTTTGCACAGGATACCATGTTGACACACACGCGCCTGACCCATGCCTTTGTCGATTCGAGGGATGGCGGAATTCTCAATTCTTTGAGGCCGTCGACGACGGTCAATTTTGATTATGCCGTATCGCAGATAAATATGCCATTGATCGGTCATGAAGTCGGACAATACCAGATTTATCCCGATTTTTGCGAGATTGCCAAGTATACGGGCGTTGTCAGAGCGCGGAACCTGGAAATATTCCGCAACCGGCTGGAAAAAGCCGGCATGCTGGATCAGAACCTCGCTTTTCAGAAAGCCTCCGGTGCCTGGTCGGCGCTGTGTTACAAGGCGGAAATGGAGGCCGCTCTTCGCACTCAAAATTTTGCAGGATTTCATTTACTCGATTTGCAGGATTTCCCCGGCCAGGGCACCGCACTGGTGGGAATTCTCGATGCATTTATGGATAGCAAAAACGTGATAAGCCACGAAAAATGGCTGCAATCCTGTAACGATGTGGTTTTGCTTTTACAGTTTCCGAAATATTGCTGGCAGACAAATGAAAATTTTCAGGCACAGTTAAAAATCGCAAACTATTCAAATAAAACGATAACCGATCAGGTTGAGTGGGAAATCGTCGATCAGCAAAACCGAATTGTAGGGAACGGGACATTTTCAACCATTTTTGCCAACGGCGGACTTGCCAATGTCGGAGAGATCAAAACAGCTTTGGATATGATAAAAAAGCCGGAAAAATTGACGATTTATTTAAAGCTGAAAAACAGCGGCTATACGAACGCTTATCCGATTTGGGTTTATCCCGTACCGGAAAAGGATATTGAACATCAAGGAATAACCATCGCTGAAAAACTGGACGACGAAATAATTGCCAGACTTGAGCACGGTGAAAAAGTGCTGCTTTTCCCCACGGTTGAATCCGTGCAGGATAACAGTGTTGCCGGCCTGTTCCCGCCTGATTTTTGGAATTACGGCATGTTTAAGGGTATCAGCGAAAGGGCAAACAAACCCATTTCGCCCGGTACACTGGGAATACTGACAAATCCCGAGCATCCCTTATTCAACGGTTTTCCAACCGACTCGCATACGAACTGGCAGTGGTGGTCTATTATTAAAGCGAGTTTTCCTATGATACTGGATAAAACCGCGCACCACTACCGGCCTGTCGTGCAGATTATAGATAATTGTGAAAGAAATTTTAAACTGGGATTGATATTTGAATTCGCCGTCGAAAACGGCAGGTTGCTCATTTGTACGGCAAGATTAAATGATATGCTGGACATACCGGAAGCGTATCATCTATACAAATCCATTATCAATTATATGGAATCGGACAATTTTGAACCCGATTATTCTGTCGACCGCCGGCTGTTGAGCGAATTGATTCTTTCAGAATGGTAATTTTGCATATGGACCGTTGATGGTAATAAACGGATATTTCACCAAACTCTATTCCGGAAAGAGTGACAAGATTTTAATCAGAAATACAAAAAAAAACCTTGACCTTTGAGTCATTTTTTATAAATTTTCTTAAAATCCCAAATATTAATGCTTACCGGAAAAACGATATAATCTTACATTTGCCATACCTGAAAAGACGGTACGACGAATCGTGCGATTGAGATAACTTGGGTTAATGACAGATCGTTCGGAAAGCATGACAAACATAAATTTCTACTCTATACCTTTGTAATACATATATTTAAAAAGTTGCTTTCTACACCGGAGAATTTCAAACACATTAATGGGAGGAATCTGACGATGAAAACTTGCTGTAGTGCAATGCTGTTGGTATGTAGCGTCTTTTTTCAGCTCGTTGTTACATCAGGATTTTCTCAGATTATCATCTCAGACGGAACCTACAATGAGTCGGATTGGCGGACGTTTGAGTATAGTGAGTTCGGCGCTACACAGGTCACCCATCAATTCCTGGCCGAGGGTAATCCCGGGGCGTTTCTATTTATGGCGCATATACTCCCGGTTCCATCCGATCCGGTGGAACTCACTCGAATGGAAGTGGGACATATTTTATCCGCAAACTCATATACGCCCTTTCAACAAGGTGCTATCGAATATATGATTATTCAGAAGACATCAAGCTGCGAACCATTCCATGGGAAGAAGTGTTTGTGACCTGTTTTGCTGCTGTTTATCAGAATTTTCGATTATTCCGTTCTAAATCATTCATCCGGGTTGACTCGGACATGTGGATCACATAACCTTTTTCCGGACTTGAAGCGGAACATTTTACTGCAATGGATGGCTCCGGTGAACGACCCGATTTTTCGGATTCAGGCAGTGAAATCTATTTCGGATTCATTCGGCTAAATACACGGAGCACGACTCTACCAGACTATCCGCCGGAGCAGGATTTGGTGGTCGAACATTGCAGCGACAATTTTACGGTTGAAATCGTCCAGTCGCCTCCGGAAAACAGAAAACCGCACCCGGGCTTTGATGAGTTCTTTTACTCTGATATGCTCTATGGGAATCCTGTTGAATTGCCGGTTTTGGAGAATGATTCCGATCCGGATGGCGATTTTATCCGTATCCTCAGCGTCGGTGAACCGGGATTTGGCGGTGAAATCACTGCGTTCAATGATTCATTAATCGCGTACAAGCACGAATCATTTTGGGCAATGGGTATCGACACCGTTTTGTTTGAATATACGGTTACCGATGAACTGGATACGGCCACAGCGCTTGTGGTCGTCAGGTTTTGTGATTGTCCGATAGAATGTTTGTATCGGTCAGCAACGATTGGATATCCGAATCCGGTTTCCGGCCAACGATCAGAAAAATATCAACCTGTTACAACTAGTCTGTATCAAAATTATCCGAATCCATTTAATCCACGGACGACAATAAAATACAAATTACATAAATCAGGTCATGTTGTATTGAAAATATATAATCTTTCAGGACAAGAAATCGCAACACTGGTCAATGAAATCCAAGCAGCGGGTGAGCATGAAATAACCTGGCAACCGGAAGGCTTGACAAGCGGAATTTATTTATATAAATTGCAAACTGGTAAATATTCAAAAATAAAGAAAATTATATTTCAAAAATAGAGTAGCTTATGAGAACGCTCAACCATAATCCTTCAGTCAAATTTTCACTCGAAACTTTTACCATAATTGGATACCTCATCCTGATTGCTTTTATTCCGGTCCTTGCACAGGGCCCGGAAGCGGAAACAAACAGCGTCACCCGGCAACGGATTTCCATCAACGAAAACTGGCGGTTCTACAAATACCCTTCGGCGGAAAAAGCGGACAGTCTGATCTACGATGTGCGTCCGGAGGTCAGTGACCGCCGGGATGACAGACCGGCTGATGCTAAACCGACCGAGGCGGTTGATATCGAAGCGAAACAGATGGTTCTCAAATCCTGGATACTGCCGACCGGCAATGAGTTTATTAAAGATCCCGGCAAACGGCACCTCCGTCCCGAAGGTGATCCCGGCAGTGATTTCCCGTTTATTCAGAGCGATTTCAACGACAGTGCGTGGGAAAACGTTACCCTGCCGCATGATTGGGCGATCAAAGGGCCGTTTTTTGAGGGCTGGGATGCGCAAGTCGGCGGCGGCATGGGGCGCCTGCCCAGTCCCGGCGTCGCCTGGTACCGGAAAAAGCTGGATATTCCCGCGTCCGATGCCGGTAAATCCGTTTTCCTTGATATCGACGGCGCCATGTCATACGCCATGGTCTGGTTGAACGGTCGTCTGGTGGGCGGCTGGCCGTATGGTTACAACTCATGGCGTGTGGATCTGACGCCTTTTCTAAGCCCCGGCCGTGAAAATTTATTGGCCATACGTCTGGATAATCCGCCCGCTTCCTCGCGCTGGTATCCGGGTGGAGGAATTTACCGCAACGTGTGGCTTTTCAAAACCCACCCCGTTCACGTCGGCCATTGGGGGACCTGTCTGACAGCCGGTGATATTTCCCAAACCTCCGCCACAGTCAACCTGCAAGTTACCATTGACAATGATTCGAAAAAAAACGCGGTCGTTCGTGCAGTCACTCAAATTTTCAACATAGACACAGACGGCCACATGACCGGTGATGCCGTCGCAATTTTCGAATCCCCGAACACCACGGTTGCGGCGGGCAAGAAGGCACAGATCGAAGGCTCTGTAACCCTTAACAATCCCAGATTGTGGGGGCCGCCTCCCACGCAAACACCGCACCGATATATGGCGATGACTGTGCTGCGGCAGGACGGCAAACCGGTGGACCGCTACGAGACGCTATTCGGTATCCGTTCGCTTTTTTTCGACCCGGACTCGGGTATCTATGTCAACGGCGAACACATCAGCATTAAAGGCGTCAACCAGCACCACGACCTTGGGGCTCTGGGCGCCGCGTTTAACACCCGTGCGGCACAGCGCCAGCTCGAAATGCTTCAGGAAATGGGCTGCAATGCGATCCGCACGGCCCATAATCCGCCAGCTCCCGAACTGCTGGAGTTGACGGACCGGATGGGATTTCTTGTAGTGGACGAACTGTTCGATGTGTGGGAGCGAAAAAAAACGCCGCTGGATTTTCATCTCAATTTCCCGGACTGGTACGAGCAGGATATCCGTTCTCTCGTCCGCCGCGACCGCAACCATCCCTCGGTGATTTTATGGAGCTTTGGCAATGAAGTCGGAGAGCAATATACGGAAGAGAACGGTGCGGCGCTGGCCCAACGGCTCCACGAGATTTTCAAGGACGAGGATCCCACCCGTCCCACAACCGCGTCCATGAACTTTGCAAAACCCCACATGCCCATGCCCAAGACCATGGATGTTATCAGCCTGAATTACCAGGGGGAAGGCATCCGCAATGCTCCGGCATATTCCGGACTTCGCGGGATCACCACGCCTCCCCTCTACCCTGCTTTTCACGATTCCTTTCCCAGCAAAGTCATTTTGAGCAGTGAGAACGCAGCCGCTCTGAGCACCCGCGGTACTTACCTGTTTCCCGTGTTTGACGGCATCAGTGCGCCGGTGAAGGATGGATCGGGCGGAGATCCCGAAAACCTGTATGTCAGTGCCTACGAGCTGTATACGGCGCCGTTCGGTTCCTCCGCCGACAAGGTATTCGCCTCTCTGGATAATCATCCGTATGTGGCCGGAGGATTTGTCTGGAGCGGCTGGGATTATCTTGGTGAACCCACCCCCTATTACCAGTCCCGTAGCTCGTATTATGGAATTTTCGACCTGGCCGGATTTAAAAAGGACCGTTTTTATCTGTACCAGTCATACTGGCGCCCGGAGCTGCCGATGGTGCATATCCTGCCGCACTGGAACTGGCCCGAACGTACCGGCGAGGTCACGCCGGTGCATGTTTTCACATCCGGTGACGAAGCGGAGCTTTTCCTCAACGGCACGTCACTGGGGCGTAAGAAAAAGGGCCGATATGAATACCGTCTGCGCTGGGATGATGTGAAATATGAACCGGGGGAATTAAAGGCCGTCGCGTACAAAAACGGCGGGAAATGGGCCGAAAGCGTGGTTCAAACAACGCAGGAACCAACCCGGCTGGAGGCCGTTGCGGACCGCGAAAAAATACAAGCCGACGGCAAGGACCTGGCCTTTATCACGGTACGGGTGACCGACCGGAACGGGCTCGTGGTGCCGGATGCGGATAACCTGATCGAGTTCACCGCCGAAAACGGTGAAATCGTTGCAACGGATAACGGTGATCCGTCGGACATGGTGCCGTTCCCGTCTTTTCAGCGAGAGGCGTTCAATGGCCTGGCTCTGGTTATCGTCCGTGCAATGCCGGGGGAACCGGACTCGATAACGGTGACGGCAAATTCACCGGGACTGGAGCCGGCCCGGGTGGTTGTGAATTGTCGATAAGGAGAAAATTTAAAACCGGCTAAACAACCTCTCAGGTGTGTATGTACCGCGTATGCATCCTGGGTGACATTTCGATAAAAAAACGTGCGGCACGCAAGTGCCCCGAATACATTCGGTGACATATAGATAAAAAAAACGTGTGGCACGTGCCTTTAGACCGTGCTATATATGCTTGACCAGCGTTCATGTCCGCTAAACATAAAAATTAACACATTCATCAATCCCCCCGTTTTTGGCTTGTTTTTTCCATCATTAATCATTACTATTTTAAAAAGGGTAAAAAGGACAATAATAATGGGAAAAACGGATTTCGGAACACGTGATGATCGCTTTCAATTGAAACGTTTTATAGATGCCCAGGAAAGAGTTTACAATCGGGCACTTGATGAGCTGAGGCACGGCCGAAAACAAACGCACTGGATGTGGTATATATTTCCACAGGTTGACGGATTGGGTTTTAGTGCAACATCAGAACACTATGCTATAAAGAGCATAGAGGAGGCGTCTCAGTACCTTCAGCACCCCATTCTTGGGCTCAGACTCAAGGAATGTACAGAAGCGGTTCTGGCCGTTGAAGAACGCTCTGCCTCAGATATCTTTGGTTATCCCGATATACTGAAACTCAAATCGTCGATGACATTGTTTGCATATGTGGCGGGCGATCCCAAATCGGTGTTTATGCGCGTTCTGGAAAAGTACTTTCATGGGGAGCAGGATACCGGAACCCTCGACTTACTGGAAAATCTCAAAATATAGTAAATTATGCTTGTTTACCGGAATCCGGAAACAAAACCATTCAAAAGCCTTTTTGCAAGCGGTCGATTTATTGTTTGGATCACCGAGGCTCATTTCGAAGCGGAATACACGATTTATGGTTCCGGCGTTCCAATCATCAAAAGTGAACGCTGAATTTTAACAACCGAAAAAACGGATGGATTATCTGGAACAAACAAACTCGTATTACAAAAATAAGTCGGCAGGCCGTGTTCTTTAGCAAATGCTGTAAATGTCTTATCCTCCGGATCGAATCGGTATAATCCGCTTCCGGAAGACAGCCACAATTTGCCGTTATCATCCTGGCATATACCACGGACATGATGGCCGACAATATTTGCTCCAAAGTTCGTCATTATGCCAGTGTCACGATCAAGCAAAACCAAACCGTTCTGGCTCGTGCCCAGCCAAAAATTATTTTGCCGATCTTCAAAAATCGTAAAAATCGTACTGCCTTTCAAATAATGCTGAAAGCCGCTCAGATCAACTTTTCTCTTTTCCAATCCATGTTCGGTACCAAACCATATTTCCCCTTTGGAATCTTCGAAAATACAGTAAACATTATTGCTGCACAGGCTGCTCGAGTCTGCAATATCGGGCAAAAAATGGTGCGTTACGATCACCCCCCTGCAAAAGATCCAGGCCATTGTACTGTGGACTCAACCATACACGATTCCGGCCGTCGATATAAATTGAAAAAATACGATTGCTGCTCAGTCGCACGGAATCTGTCGAATCCGTGGTAAAATTGACGATTCGATTGCTGTTTCGATCAAAACGAAATAATCCGCTCTCTTCTGTTGCATTCCACAGATTGTTCCGGCTGTCTTCCTGAATCGAGGTGATGGGCAGATTGGGGATGATGGCCAGAGAGTCGATAAGATAAAAGGTTTTCAATTGATAGCCGTCATAACGGACCAGTCCGAGGTTGGTGCCGAACCACAGGAAGCCAATGCTGTCCTGGTAGATAGAGGTGACGGCTTCGGACGGCAAGCCGTCTGCAATGGTGATATGTTCGAATTTTAATTCCGGGTTATGGCAATAAAGAGGACGTGATGCCAGGAACAAAAAACACAGTGACATGATTAAGTTTAGTCCTGGTTTGGCCATAGGTACCTCATACTGGACCGTTGAAAAATAATATATTCACAAAATGCAATTGTAACAATGTTTTTTCCATTTTTTTCCCAAAAATCGAATGTTGTTGATTTTTACTGCATTAATCTTATATTATTTTTAAAATTGTAAATATTATCAGCGATGCAGATTTATCATTTAATCACATACACCGTATTAAATTTATGAAACAATAATTATGTTATTATGCCGAATCATTTTCACGGCATCATTATTATAAATGATACCATCCATAAAAAATCCATAAGAAGGAAGAATAAATGAAACAAGAACATTTTTATCCATTCGTCATGATTTTATTAACGGGATTTGGGCTCAATACTGAGGCCGGAGAAAATCCTGACACAAATAAAGCAACCGCAACCGGACCCGGTTATTACAAAATTTTGAGTAAATCAGACAAACCGATAAAAATCCCGTTTAAAATGCACCGCGGAAAACCACTCATGGAACTGGAAATCAACGGGCAAAAAGCGACGCTGATGATCGATAACGGCATTTTATGGGATCAGGT
>JAFGEC010000137.1 GCA_016931775.1 Candidatus Zhuqueibacterota bacterium
CATAAATTGGCTGTCTGGCGTTCATCGGTGCCGTTACCACCCAACAACTGGACCTCGATGCAGACCGGAAAGCTCTGTTCCACCGTCATTGTCTTTGGGTCCTGACAATGAATCATGATGCCGCTATTACGAAAAGCCCACCCCGGCCCATTCGGGACCTGTTCTCCCACAAACCGGTATTCAACACGGATTTTATAGTGGGAAAATTTATCTTTATAGAAAATATGCCCGAACTCGTTGTTAAAATTCTCCCATTCATCGTAACAAACCTGCATAACTCCGTCTGTAACCCGGAAGGTGTTTTTATAATTCACACCCAGCTCGGAACCGGCAAACTTTGGCGTCCAGCCCTCGAGGTCTTTACCGTTAAAAATACTGATCCATTGGGATTCCTGGGTTTGCGATTTGCAAGCCACACAGATAAGACAAAAACCGAGCACGACAACGATCGGCCAAGCGGATAAAGTTTTATTCATCATTTTTTCTCCTACTCTGATGATTCGAATCACAAGTTTTTTAATGATACATATCCGGTAATTGACTCTGAAAAATAGTAAACGGATCTTTATAAAATTCGATAAAATCGGCAGCGCTCGGATGTCCGGGATAAGGAGCAAAAAAATGGGTCTCTGAAGCGTTACGCCATACGAGCGCCCAGGCAATTTTTCGAGATATGTTACTGTATTCAATAGCAGCCAATAGATAGTTCGACCACCAATCGGAAAAAGGCACGTTCTCAACGCCGACTTCGGTCAGCGCGGCGATTTTATCTCGTTTTTCCGCCAGCGTAACAATTATTTCGAGACTTTTACCCACTACATTCACTTGAGACCGGTTCCACAACCGGTAATCATCCATACCGAAAATATCCACAAAATCGTCTCCCGGATATCTCGCAAGGTATTGTGATTCCGAGTTGACCTCCTGGGGTGAAATCGCATAAAGCAGATGATGTAATTCATGTGTATCACGCAAATACTCCACCGTCATTTTCCATAATGCATTATACTCATCCACGGTACAGGCGGAACTGCCCCACCAGGACCATGAGTGGTTGTGCTCGTGATAAGGTCTAAAAACGACGGGTATACAAATTCCATCATCGGTGACGAGATCGGCCAAAAAACCGGCAATTTGGTCCAAAATTTTCAAATAACTTTTATATCTGTTTCCATCCGGCAAAATTGCGGCGACGGCTGGTGTGTTATCCCAGGCGTTATTCAGGGTCACAGGATTATCCAGATGCATACTCAGGGCTGTAATGCCGCCTCGTGCATGCGTCTCGCGGATCCACTGCTTCATTTTTTCAAAATCGACACCATCCAGATTTGACTGTTTTTGAATATCACCAAGGTCCCATCCGGTTACTGCCGGATAATCACCGCAGACTGATTTTATATCGGAGCGGCCGTTTTCTGCCTGCCAGCCCACACCGTACGCCAGGTCATCCTGGTGCCCGAACATAACACCCCGGTTGGACAGTTGTTTTAAATTTTCAAATAAAGCGATCGTTTCTGCAGTGGCAAACCTGTCCACAAGAAAATCATTGGTCTCGGAAAATTTCTTAACCGGCTTGGTCGGCTCCTTGGATTTGCAGACAAAACAAAGAAAAATAATTAAAAAAATTTTAAAAAAACGCATTTACAATCCGTTTAAATCGATCATTATATGAAGTCGAATACAAAGAAAAATACAACATATTTACGCTAAATCCTAATATTTATAAAATATGATTTAAAAGGCGTTTGTTTTTAAAAATTGTAAATAATAAAGCGGTTTTGGATAAAAGGAAGACCTGAACAGATTTAATTTTATATAATCCGAAAAAATAAACTCGAGTTATTTAAGAAAAAATCATAATCATCTTTCAAAAGCGGAAACTTTTTGGTCATTGGTTCTGTGACATTTTGAGCATCGAAAGTATCGAACATCACCTTTGCGCTTGATAAATTTATGAAAGACCAAGCCGCAGCGTGGACATGATACATCCTTATCGTAACCTTTCTTATTAAATTTCCAACTGAATAAACCTCTTGTAAATCCTTTGGGGCGTAAAAGGGCAACCATTTCCTGTTTTTGCACGGCGTCAAATCGCAAGTACAACTCATCCAGAACGGATATCACACTGTCAATCGGCAAGTGTCCGCAAAAAGTATGTACTCTTGACAGCAATGTACCCTGCAGTTCCACTTTAGTTGAATTCGCCAGAAATTGCATCACCTTATCAAATATGGATTCCACCCGCCGCATCCGGCCAAGGCTTTCATCGTAAACCACATTTGCAGACGCCAGACCAATAATAAGGTTGTTACGGATATAATTATTGGAAATATTGGCACAACAATCAATGGCATACAATCGAGCCTTTTCCCCTTTTATACTGATACGTGGTAATATTTTGTCGAAAACCTGAATTTTTATAATCTCATATTGTCTGTCATTGAGTTTGTGCATTTTCAACTCTTCCGACAAATCCATCATTTTTTCAACGAGCACACCCAGTTCAGAATCTGAGCTCTTTTTAAAATCCTGTTCCTCGGAATTTATCTCATCTTTTACGACATCATTCATAATTCATATGCTCCGAATTCAACATAAAGCCAAATTTTTGACACTGATAACTGCTGGTATTGCCGGACCGGAGGAATTAAAAACGTTTTTCCATCATCTATCGAATGTACGAAATAATAATCAAAATCAATTGATATACGACACAATATGACAAAATTGTAATTGACGTCAATTTCTA
>JAFGEC010000138.1 GCA_016931775.1 Candidatus Zhuqueibacterota bacterium
CAGGTGCGTCAACTGGTACGTGAAAAACGCCAAAGCGGTGCATTCCGTGAGGAAATTCGCAATGCCGTTTTAGAATTATTAAAGGAATGGGGAATCGAGCCGCCGGAAAAGCCCGATGATCCCGGCGCTTTAAATAAAAAATATCCCACTGAAAAAACAGTCGAAGCAGTCAATTATCCCAATCCGTTCAATCCGACGACCAGAATCAGCTACCAGGTCCGGGAGCCCGGAAACGTTTCGGTGGAGATTTTCAACATTCAGGGGCAGATGATCCGTACCTTGCAGGACCGGTACCACGAGTCCGGTGAATTTTCAGCGCACTGGGATGGACTCGATGATAATGGACAGGCTGTGGCTTCGGGTACATTTATTTATCGCATTCACACACCGGCAGGAAGTGTATCAAAGCAGATGACATTGATGAAATAAATAGTACCTTCTATGACCGATATATAATTGAAATTGCGTTATTTGTCTCTCCTTGCCCCGCCGAACCGGCGGGGTTTTTTTTACCTCCCGGAAGTGATGTTGAAAAAAATATACAGTAGCATGGTAAAAAAATCAAAAGAGCCCGACAAAGCATATCGTCGTGTTTGTTTTTATATGATACATAAATAAAAGTTTCCCCCGGAAGCGTGATTGCCCTGCTTTGATGTGATTTCTTGAGTTCGGATAATTAGGAACTGCCGAAGACTCTTGCCGGCAAAGTTATCCAAATAGTGACGGGTAAAAATTTCTTGAACCGAATACCTGCCTTATGGCGAAATAAAAGTTAATACAGAGAATCGGTCGAGTTTTTTTCAAACTCACCTCAACAACGTCATCTTCCTTGTCGAAACCTGGTTTCCCGTTTCCAATCTGACAAAATACACGCCGCTGGCAAGTCCGATACCTGAAAAACGATACCGGTATTCTCCGGCAATTTGCGATTGCTGTACCAGTGTTTTAATATGACGGCCGTTGACATCAAAGACTTCCAGTTTGACGTCGGCTTTTTTCTTCAGCTGCCAGGATATGGTGGTGCCGGGATTAAACGGATTGGGGTAAATGTCGAACGCCAGGTTGTATCGATCCGGTCGTGGTAACACCCCCGCACCTTTGCCTTTTAGTTGAACCGCTGTAATGGAAAGGGAAGGAAGGGTTATCTCAAATGCGCTGTCGGCCACATTAACCAGGCTGCTTTTTAGTGCGTTATCGGTGTGTGACTTGAAGGTTTCACTACCGGGCAGGTTGGCCAACATAAACGAATTATAGTCACCGTCGCTAATCTCGAAATTTTTCAAGCTTACCGTGGCTTTCTCGTTGCCTGAGGAGGTCCGGTTCACCAGCACAACAGTCAGAGAATCCGCATCCGGGCTCAGGGACGAATAAGCCGAGATATTTTCTTCATTATCCGATTGTGACAAAACGCGTATTGATTTGGTATAACGGCTGAACAGGTGCAGCGCCTCCCACATACCTGTTTTCCATGACCATGGTGTAAATATTTCCACACCGTTATCGGCAAACACTCCCAATGTGGAGGCGTACCAGCAGGCCGTCACGTTCGGATTATTTCCTTGAATACCCATTTCCGAGACGCAAAAAGTCACAGCATGGTCCGCACCGATGTATTTTTCCAGCCAGATACGGCAGCGTTCGAAAATATACTCCTGACGAATGTTATTGTCCCAGCCGCTGTTTCCGGCGCGTTTGACACCGTTGGCGCCGGGATAGTTGTAGGTTTTATCGAACCAGACACGGTGTAACTGAAGAATATCCCGGGTGTTGGATTCACCGGGATAAAAATGGATATCCAGCACGTCCAGCAGCCGGATACCGCTGGCCTGCTGTTCTTCGCCAATCCGTTTGATAAAATATTCCAGCCACACATAGTTTTTGCCGCCGCTGCTGATTTTATTGTCATTCCAGTTATACCACTGCCACTCGTTAGTCGCTACCGGTCCCACCAGTTTGATTTCCGGAAAAATTTCCCGGGCTTTTTTCGCAACGTCAAAAAAAGCCTGCATATATTCTTCAACCGGGGGGGGCTGGGGATAAACATCATCGTGGGTGCCGTGCCATACTTCCGGTTCGTTGTCCATATTCCAGTATTGGAATTGTCCGGGATCGAGTCCTAAACCGCCGTTGCCGAACCATTTTTCAAGTATTCCCACGGTGGAATCCGGTGGCCAGTTCTCGAGATAAAGATCGGGATTACCCTCACCTTGATCGGGTCCGCCTCCACCGGCCCAGTTGTTATGCACGCCTTCCCACCACTGCGACCGGTTATAACCCCAGTCATTAAAGTTATAGGCAGATGTTTTGGCCGCTTTGCCGATGAGCTGGAACGCCCACATGCCCTTGACACCGGGTAAATTGTGTTGAAGGGACTGGGCTGCATAATTCCAATCGTGGTTGTATACATTGTTATACCAGTCCGGATGGCTGGTCAGTTTTCGCCGCCAGTTGTATTTGGTGGAATTATTGCCGCCATTTTCCCTGACGATACGTACCCCGGCATCCCGTAAAAACTGCCATTCCGCTTTAGAAAGAGCGTTGGAGGCCTGGTCAGCCAGACAGTTGTTTTTTCCATAAATATATGGTGATATGGGATGTCGGCCGGCAGAAGCGTCGACGGTGATCTCGGCAGCAAAAGAGAATGATATCGTTGTTAACAGGATACAATATTTCATCATTTGGTGACTCCGTTGTTATGAATGAATACCGAAATGAATCTAGTAAAAATAATTTATAATTCCAAAAGTGTTTTTACACCCGAAACAACCACGATGCTTTTAGCGATATCGTCATGACATCATCCGGATAATTAACTTGCCGCAGAACCGCCCTTCCTGCGGATTTATAGGACAAAAGTATTTTATTTCCCATGCCCATCTCATAGCCCAGTACGGTTTCAAACCGCAGGCGTTCCAGGTTCGAGTCGTATTGCAAAATTTGATTGAAATGAAAAAACCTGCTGACCTGGAAATCAAAGTTCAACAAGAATATTCTGCCTTGAAAGGTATGGGAATTATCCACTCTTTTGCGCTGTCCGGCAAGATGAAATTTAAAATCGATGTTGATATTGCTGCGGATCGAATTGAAAAAAACCGGTTATCCGCAATCCGGCCTGCCAGGCAAAATCCGACGGCTCACCGTCGATTTTGGGTTTTGTGGCGCAGCGGTGTATCGAGATGGTTTTTGTCTGTACAGGCACAGATGCTGCTAAAATCAATAAAAACCATGCAGCCCGGAGGTTCCGGACTTTCTGGTAAATGTGACTCAATAATATCTCCGCGTCAGGCTTGATAAGGATGTTCCCACGGTGCACGGTACTGACGTTTCAACAATCCTGCCGCCTTGGGATTATCGGATATCTCGAGTGTTTTTAAATCCCACCGGATTTTTTGCTGAGTCTCGTAAGCGATCATGCCCAATTGGGTTGTCGCCGTGCTGTAGAATCCCTCCCGCGGGGAGACGAGCGGCTGATGCCGGGTTTTAACAGCTGTTAAAAAGTCCTGCATTAATTCGAAAGCCATATCTGTCCCTTCCTCGACCGTTTGCCTTTCCGCGTCTTTTTCTGCCGGAATAAATACATTGCGGCGGTCGGAGACGAACAGGGTGCCTTTTTCACCGAAAAACAGGATGCCGTTGTTGATTTCGGGCGTGTACTCTTTGGCGCCCCATAGCCTGTGCCGCCATGTAACGGGACAGGACTTGTATTCAAAATTGACGGTGAGGGTGTCCGGTGTGGTGATTTGGTCTTGAAGCTTATAAATACCGCCGAACGCCTGTACGGAGATGGGCATGGTTTCATCGAGTATCCAGCGGGTTGCATCGAGCATATGGATACCCCAGTCCACCAGATGGCCGTTACCGTACTGTTTTTCCAGCCGCCAGGCAAAATGGCCGATGTTGGGACTGTAGGGCAATACCGGTGCGGGGCCGCACCACGCATCCCAGTCCAGAGAGGGCGGCGGATCCTGTGGTGTGGCGTCGCGCATTGGGGCGTCGTAATGGATCTGTACATCCACCTGGATCACTCTGCCGAGGTTTCCGCTCTGAATGAATTCCCGGGCTTTTTGTATTGTGGCGCCTTTACGGCGCTGAAAACCGATTTGTACGATCCGGGTGCTGCGTTCGGCCGCGTCCACCATGGTTTGACCTTCACGGATGTCGTAGGCCAGGGGCTTCTCGCAGTAGATGTCCAATCCCCTGTCCAGCGCGGCCAGAAAAGGCAGGGCATGCCAGTGGGGCGGTGTGGCGATGAATACGGCCTGCAGCTCCTTGACCTGCAATAATTCACGATAATCCTTGAACGTTTTGGGATAGAAACCCTGCTGCTCATTCATTTTTTCCTTTGTGTCGTTCAGGTGCTCACTATCCACATCGCAAAGCGCGATACATTCGACACCCCCGGTTTTGAAAGCGGCTTTGGCGATGACGCCGCCGTACCAGCCGCAACCGATGAGACCGAATTTAAGTTTGTCGGACTGTGCCATGGATTTTGCAGGGATGAAATTTGCTGCGGCGAGAGTTCCGGCCGCCGCGGTGCCCAGAAATTCTCGGCGGGTGAAAGGTGGCTTGATGGATTGTTGAATTTTATTTTGCATGATAAATACTCCCTGTTTTTATCAATGACCGATGAACAGCGATCAATGATCAGTGAGGTATGGTATGGGAAAAGTCGATGTTTTTTTGTTAATTTCGTAACGATCTGAATATCGTGATAATTTAAACAAAATTTGATAATTTACACACTTTTTTTTGCAAAATTCAGAAGGGACGCTTGTTTGCTCAGAGGGAATGGTTTGGAATTTGTGAAAACCGGTGATGTGTGTGGTCCCTTTTTGTCAGGCTCAAAATGATTTTGACAACAGGATATCCATAAAAGAGGACAGATTTGATTCTTTGGGACGGCTCCGGCTATACCGCTCCGTGAAAAATTCAGAGCCATCTCCCGTATTTTTTCCCTGCACGAACAAGAGTTCAAACATCCGCCAAAGGACGCGGTATGATCCTCCGCCGGCTCCGCACGCTATCCCGCACGTGAAGTTTCGGACAATTGGCCCTCGCTTGATCGATTGGATTGGTTCGATATCTCGGAAGGCGATTATGCCTGCGGGATGATCGTGCTCCGCATTAGTTTTGAAATAATAATAGTATTGAAAAACGTTCCCAGCCGGGCTGATTGTTTTGTGATGCTTTTCAAGAAAAATTTTGTGGGATATCCTGCCGGTCTTTATGCTTGTGCTTGTAAAATGATATTATTATATTTCAAAAAATCGCTCGAACTTGTCAACGCCGATCCGGGACCTGATACCCGAATCTATTTTGCTTTGCACATTGCTGAATTCGATATTGACGATGCAGTATCCAAAAATAAAATTATGCTTATAAAATACCAACAAACGATATTTCGAGATAAAAACTATCCGGTTTGGATATAAATATCATTATTTATTGTCATATTAATTGAGAACCTTCCAAATTAAAACCTGGAGGATACCTGTGAAAACAACGAGAAGAGATTTTTTGAAAAATACCGGTTTTGCTTTGGGTTCAGCCGCATTATTGAGCCTGTCCGGTTGCGTAAAAAAAGAAACTGCTGAAAAGGCGGTCAGATCATTTGGCTTTCAGGTCTGGACTATCCGGAAAGAACTCGTAGAGGATTTTGCCGGTACATTGAAAAAAATGGCCGGCTTTGGCTACAAGGAAGTCGAAATGTGCTCGCCGCTGGGGTATTCCGAGTCGGGCTTTGAACCGCTTAACAATATGAGCGGCGCGGACATGCGCAAAATTATCGAGGATGCCGGGCTGATTTGCAGCAGTTCCCATTTTAATCTGGGAGAATTGCGCGACAGTCTCGATAATCGCATTGAATGGGCCCAGGGATTGGGAATGAAACAGATGATTCTGTCCAGTTTCTGGCTGCCGAGGGATACCGCGACAATCGATGATTACAGAAAATCCGCCGAAGAATTGAATATAATCGCTGAAAAAACCAAAGCCGCCGGCATTCAAATGGGATTCCACAATCACCATATGGAATTCCAAAAACAGGGTGAGGAACTGATTTATGACGCTTTGATGGATACTTTAGATCCTGAGCTGGTCAAGATGCAATTTCAGGTGGCGGTGGTCAATATCGGCTATAACGCCGCGGATTATTTCAGAAAATATCCCGGTCGATTTATTTCGGCTCATCTGGCGGATTGGTCGAAGGAGACCGACCAGCAGGTGCCCATCGGACAGGGAGATGTGGACTGGGTCGATTTTTTCAGTGCAGCCGAAACAGGCGGCGTCAAGAACTTTTTTGTGGAAATGTCGCCTGAAAAATTTGCGCCCAGTGCCGAATTTTTGCTGAATATGTGACCTGCCGTTTCGGCAAAACGCAACAGTAAAATTAAGAACGATGAAAGTGAGAATTTTTTTGATCTTGGTGCGCCTTTTGGCCCTGTTATCGTTCCTCATTATTCTGGTTTTACTTTATGCCAATTGGCCGGACCGTTCTCTTTCCAAGAATATACGTATCGATAAGATAATTCTATACAAGTCTAAACATCAGATGATACTGGTAAAAGAGGGAGAGACTGTAAAAGAATATCGTGTTGCGCTTGGTAAAAATCCGGTCGGGCATAAAATGCAACAGGGGGATAACAGAACGCCGGAAGGTGTATATTTGATCGATTATAAGAATCCCAAAAGTAGGTTTTTATTCGCTTTACATATATCTTATCCGGATGATAATGATAAAAGAATTGCCGATCAAAAGAAATTGAATCCAGGCGGTGAAATTTTGATTCATGGTCTTAAGAAAGGCCTGGGCTTCATAGGACGGTTGCACAGATTTTATGACTGGACCGGTGGATGTATTGCGGTGACAAACTCTGAAATCGAGGAAATTTATAGAGTTACACCTGTCGGTACCATCGTCGAAATAAAACCATAAAGGAGCGAATTATGAGAAAGATTTTTCTTCATTTTATCCTTCTTGTTTTAGGGATTTCCACGAGTGTTATGGCAGCAGAACAAAATGCTCGAATCAAGATTGACACTGACCGTGTAATAGGAAAAATCGATAAAAATATTTACGGTAATTTTACCGAGCATTTGGGGCGTTGTATTTACGGTGGAATCTATGATCCGGATTCAAAACTTTCGAATGAAATGGGCTTCCGAAAAGATGTGCTTGAAGCAGCCAGAGGTTTGAATATATCTCTCCTTCGGTGGCCGGGGGGAAATTTTGTTTCAGGTTATCACTGGGAAGACGGTATCGGGCCCAGAGAACTTCGCCCGGAAAGAACGGACCTTGCCTGGCAGACACCGGAGCCCAATACGTTTGGCACCGATGAATTTATAGCGTTCTGCCGCGCGTTAAGTACCGAACCTTACATCGCTGTGAATATGGGAACAGGCACCCTGGATGAAGCCAGAAATTGGGTAGAGTACTGTAACGTTAAGGAGGGGCCCTATTATGCCGAACTGCGCAAAAAAAATGGCAATGCTGAACCATACAATGTAAAGTACTGGTCTCTGGGGAATGAGGTGGATGGCTTTTGGCAAATGGGGCACAAGAATGCAGAGGATTACGGAAAATATGCCCTGGAAGCCGCAAAATTAATGAAATGGACATCGCCGGAAATCAAACTCATCGCAGCCGGCTCTTCAAATTTTTACTACGGCTCCGATCCTCACTCATGGAATCGAATCGTACTTGATTATTTGAAGGATTATATCGATTACATTGCGCTGCATAGATATATTCGTAACGATGCCGATAATTACTATGAATTTTTGGCTTCAACCATCGATGTAGAGGAACGGACCAAAATCGTTGAAGGGCAGATTAAGGAAGCCGTGAGCAAACAGCGCGACGGCAGGACCGGGGAGCCCCGGCCCCGGCAGATTTACATTGCCTGGGACGAATACAATGTCTGGTACCGCGCCCGTGGTGGGGCTGCCTCAAGAGGAAGAAATGCTTTGGAAGAAAAATACAATCTGGAAGACGCTCTCGTCGTCGCCGGTTTTTTAAATGTATTCATAAGAAATGCCCATATCGTCAAAATGGCCAACATGGCTCAGTTAGTCAATGTTATAGCGCCTATCTTTACCAGTAAAACGGATATGTATCGACAAACAATCTACTATCCGCTCGCACTGTTCGCAAACAATTCTTTTGGAACCTCACTGGATGTTTTCGTCGATTCGCCAACGTATGATACCGAACGGTGGAAAAAGGTTCCATATCTGGATGTATCCGTCGCATATAATAACGATGAGGTCGTCATCAATGCCGTTAACCGGCACCTGACCGACCGGATCAAAACGGATATTATCAGCCAGCAGGGCGAATTCAGCGGAAATTTTTCAGTATACGAAGTCAACGGGCCTGATATCAAGACTGAAAACACATTCGGCAGTGAACCGGTAAAAACGATTAATAAACCTGTTATTGAAGTAAGCGGAAATCGGTTCACCTATGAATTCCCTCCCCACTCCTATGTTATGATTAAGGGAAAGTTGAAATAACGGGATTATTGTAAAATATAAAAAGGCAAATAAAGTCTTTCCTAAATTTAAGACAAAGCATTAATTTTTTGCCGTTTTTTAATAATATTTTAAAACCACAAATATGAACATTTATCAGAAAAACTTTAGAATCACTTGTTCGCCGTGCCTGAAAAGACGGCACGGCGAATCGGGCGATTCAGGAGCTTTGCGATGATATCCAATTGTTCATAATGCATGGCGAACATGCGATTACAACAGACAAGTTTTTAAGGAGAGG
>JAFGEC010000139.1 GCA_016931775.1 Candidatus Zhuqueibacterota bacterium
TGAATTTTTGTATTTACCGTCATTGGATTGATCTGTTATTTTAGTTACTCTTCTTGTTCATTCAACGCCAGTTAAATTTTTCACAAACCGACAAATTTAAAAGTAAAGGAATTGACATGAAAAATATTTCAGTCCTTGACACTTTGAATCTTTCAATCCCGGAACGAATTCAACTTGTTGAAGATATTTGGGACAGTATTGCAGCGGACGCGGATTCTATTGCATTATCAGAAAAAGAAATACTGGATGAAAGAATAAAAGCTTTTCATTCAGATCCACAAGCAGGATCACCTTGGGATGAAGTATATGAAAGGATAACAAAACGCCGTGAAATATAATATTCTTATCAGGCCGGAAGCTGAAAAAGATTTAGAAAAAATATTTTCATGGTATGAATTGAAAAGAAAAGGATTAGGCTTTGATTTTTTCTTAAATGTGGAAGCTGCAATGACTATTCCCAACAAAGCCCGCCATCGATGGTTTTCATGATTGGCGTGGCAGTTTCTTTATAACCACCACTCTCCCAATCGAAAATATAGTTGTATAGAGAGATAAACCGGTATTGATATTTAACGGTTTCCAGGTCTTTCCGTCATCATCCGTACGAAAATGTGTATCGTGCGAACCAATTAAAAACCCGGTTTTTTGTGAAATGAAATAGATATTTTTTACGAGTTCGGATTGACCCAAATCGGCAAATTTTTTCCATGATTGTGCCCCCTGAATGTCTGTGATGTTATCCGTTTTTCCGCAGTGTAAAAAGAGCAATAGAATGCGTTCCCAAGCCATGTGCAAAGACTGTGGAATCGAACCTTTTCAAGCAATTCGGAGTGAACTTTAGTCCTGTGCTTCAGGCAAACCGAGCTTGGGAACGAGTGTTGAAGATCGAGACAGAATTAATACCTCTCCCCCAAAGGACGCTTTGGGGCTTGGGAACCTGTGATCAGCGGCTCCGGCCGCACGCGGCCCAGCTTCAAATCGAAAACAGTATTTTTTGCAATTTAAATATTTATATTTATAATGTTTTATTTTTACCAGTACCCGGACAGTGGTAGCCTGTTGTATTGATTCACGAGTTATCCAGAATTGTTACGCTATAATGCGACACTCAAGGCATCCACTCTTTTGGCAATCTCGATGGCGGTATCTTCCAAAAGGACCCTCGTACTGTCAGAGAGATTGTCATAATAGTATCCGACTCCAATGATTGTATTCCATTTATTAATATAAAAATATCGTTGCTGGACACCAAAGATATAAATACCCCACCACCACTTTTCTTTAATTTTTTTTCCAGTTTCACTCGACCAATATATATCCCTGATTTCTTCATACTCCTTGCCCCGGGTATCTCCGGAAAAAATCAGGGCCGCGACATCCGAGGTACGTTCTTCCTGCGCTTCGATTGCAATTTTTTGACTTTCAAAAACACTGACCTCGACATAATTACCAGAATTGTTACTGCAACGAATGGAACCGAGATGATCCGGTCGTTGATCAAAGTGACCTGTCACATAATCAGAAACACGATCAACAGAATCTTCACCCCAAAAGCTTGTAATATTTTTCAGATTTAGATTTAAAAGGTCATCAGGACTAAATAACTTTTCCTTTTCCGGCTCCAGAGGAGATTCGTCCTTTTTACAGTATAACAGCGACAATAAAAACAAAAAGAAAAAATTAAAAATGATAAATTTTTTCATCGCGCTTTTTCTCCAATTTATTGAAAAAATATTATCTAATGGTTTGCACAAAAGCGTTGTAAAAGAAATTATATAATCCGAAGAACATCATTTCAACCCGATTGAGTACTCATACTTTTATTCCTTTAGAATATTAAAAAATAATAATTTTGAAAACAAGTATAAAAAATTTTATTGCCTATTTTATTTTCAGCAACAATTCGTTTGACTGTATCAAATTACGCCCTAAAATAAAAACAACAGCCACTGGAAAAGCCTGGGATCGTGGTGCCGGCGTACGATTTAACAATAAAATCGCCCTGACTATATAGCTCCAGGGCGATCAATTATTAATTCTTACGATAATGTCAAAGATCCAAATACTTGACTCAATGGCACCAAAATCAAATATTTCCGGACATCATTTCGATTAACTGGCGGACTTTATCAATTGTTACCGCTGTAGGATGAAACTGGTAGACCTGCACGACGATCCCGTCTGCCGTACCAATGAATGAAATATGCCTGTTTGATATCATTTTGCTCTCATTATTCCATTGATCAATACAATTTGGCAATGAACTTGTATCCTTTAAATCAAAACTATAACTCTTTGAACATTTTACAATTATTTCACCAAATTGCACAGCTTGAGAATTGGAATCAAATTTCCAAAAATGGATACCGATGACTGCGCCTTCAGTATCTTGAAATTCTTTTCGTTTTCCAAATAATTCGCTGCCTCCGATTACCCATTTCGAATTTTGAACGTTTTGTTCAGTATAACCATTTTTTGTCAACTCGTCAGCTGCGGCTCCTGTCATCTTTTCAAGAGAATTTATAAAGTCCTGCGGTAAATTAACACCATTCTGACCTGACAGTTGTTGTTCAATTCTGCCCAGTATTTGCGATTGAATAAATTGCATCTTGGTAATATCATTTTCCGTAAATTTTGTTGGTTTGAACAATTTTGCTGCATATTTACCTTTGACAAAATAAACTGCATCGAGGTTTGGCGATACCCATGACATATCACCGATTACACACCCTGTTTGTGATCCAAAAACAAAAGGCTGCGCATTACTTTTCAAAGCCGCAAAAGCCGTTGCAATCAAAGCTTCTTCAAAATCTGCAAACTCGCAATAATCTATGTAAAAGTTACCATTTTCACCCTTCCACTTTTGACTGATCACATTTTTTGTCGATAAGTTTTCCTTTGTTTCCCACACATTACTTTTTTGGCGCTCAAGTTCAAGTCCGGAAATTTCAGTTTCCGTCAATACTATCTCATTTTGGCAAAAGCCCGGTCCAGCGCTAAAAAGTCCAAACAAAACGCCGCATGCAAAGACAACAGGCAGCATGACTTTTTTATTATTATTCATTGTTTGTCCTTTCATATATAATAGTCAGTTAATTAACAGTGGTTATTGTAAAGGGAGTAAGCGGAGTCCAATATCCATAATTGAACAAGTCAGTTTTCTAACTGCCGTTAATACTCTCGTTGATGGGAATTCTTGGATCACTTTGATTTAGTTTTAAACAGGCATCATATACATTTGACAAATAACCGACTTGATGAAAGTTCCAGGCACCCGTTACCCACGTACTATGCCCAATTGGGAGAATTGGATTGTAAACAAATTGACCATTTATTTTTCTCACCTGAATTGAAGATCCGCCGACTGCATTGGTAAAAACCTGTACAACAGCAGACATATCGCGGCAATCCGCCCAATCGTCATCAAAAAAATCTGTTAAATCAAATGTTGTCGTTGGAGTATGTGTACTTGTTCCACGATATTCATATGTATTACCCAAAACAATATAAGCCTTTTCCGTGATTTTCGACACAACAGCCGATTCAGTGGTTCTTCCCGAAGCCCAGTTACAGGAATAGGTGAGCACATCTGTCCATGGCTCAGCCATTGGTGATTGCGGTGTTGCGAGTGTAATGTAGTGCACATGAGTGGTTTGTGTAAATTGGACATAAGACGGCAGCGTAACTCCATTAACTTTTGTCGCCCGCCATTGATATTTCGCACTTGTATAACGCCGAACGGCATAATTAACATAACCGGTTGACGTAAAGGTCATTAAATCCGATGCTCCGCCTCCTGTCACAAGTGTGAATGGCACATTCATTTCAGGCAGAGGACCAACTCCCTCACCATAATAATCATTTGCATAAATATGGATAGATGTTATATCATCATGAAGATGCCAAAAACGTGTTTTTACTTTACGGTTTGACTGGCTTTTTATATTTGCATAAGGGTAATTCCAGCCTCCTGGATAATCCCATTCCGGTGTAATAACGTCATGAGTTTTATCAATTCTGATATTCAATGCATCGTTCGTATTGCCTGATTCATAATCAAACCAAACAAAAGTTACTCCTACCTCAAGGGGATAATCCCAGGAAAATGTTTTACCTTGAAAAATTGCACCAAGTAAAGCAATTAAAATGTATCGTTTCATTTTTTTCTCCCATCTGTTATACATTAAATTACAATTTACCGATCATTTCCTGCAAAACCGGATGTTTCAACACCTTTGCATTCGGATAAGTTTTCACCAACACTCGAAAAATGTCCCTGCCTGACTGAAAATCGTTCAAAAAAGATATATAAATATGTCCCATTTTAAAAAGCATTCGAGCATTAAGATCATAATCATCGGTTATTTTTTGGTCGATTGCTTCTTTCAGAATATTAATTGCCGTTTCATAATTTTCTCTCTGAACTTCAATCCATGATAGTCCGTATTTAGCAAATGCCAATGCCGTTTTATCATCCACATGTTCTGAAATCACTTTGTTAAAGTTTTTTTCTGCGTTGTCTAAATCGCCAAGCCAGGTATAACATAATCCAATATTGTATTTGGCTTCTGATTCTTTCCCACTCGTGGATTCGCTCAACAGAATTGACTCGTATTCTTCAATGGCTTCTTGAAATCTCATTTGTTTTCTTAAATCCTCGGCATTATTAAAATGTGTTAATTCGTCATCTGAGGAAATGCCTTCAATTGTCACGGTTATACTTTGTCTGTTCTGTGCCTGCGCATTCAAAAACACAAACAAAGATAAAACTATCAGTATGATAACATGTTTTATACTTTTCATAGTAACTACCTTTCCTTATTTGATTAATGTCATTTTTTGTATCTTTGAGAACGGACCGGAGCTCAATTCGTAAAAGTAAACTCCACTCGGAACATCCACTCCCGCATCATTTTTTCCATCCCAAATTAATTTATAATATCCGGCTGATTGATCATGATTTTTTAAAACTCGAACTTTTCGGCCGGCAATATCATAAACAGTTAATCTCGTTCTTTGCGTTTCAGCATTGGCTAATGAATACAGAATAGTTGTACACGAATTAAAGGGATTGGGGAAATTGAGTGCAAGCTCGTATTTTTCAGGTTTTGGAATTTCGAGATCGGCTGACAGGCTATATTGCCAGGAATGGCCAATGTTATCCTTTATTGAAAAAGGGATTTCATAGGCACCTGGGAAAAGCTTAACCCGGTTTTCAGTATCAGCGTTTAGACTTGTCATTAGAAAAATGAGCATCACAGAAAAAAGACCGTTTACCGAATTTTATTCAGATACTCAAATTACCCACTTTCTGATTGTATACAAGTTAAACTAAAAAAAAAAGAATGTCAA
>JAFGEC010000140.1 GCA_016931775.1 Candidatus Zhuqueibacterota bacterium
TTGCTGGCGGGACGGGCGGTTGATGTGCCGTCGGTCGATGATCTGGCCTATCAAAAAGGGCGGTTCCGTACCCAGTTATTTAATGAAGACCGTAGTAAAATGGAAAAATTCATACCGTCAAAAACAGGTGATCTGGAGGGGATGGCGAACGAGTTCCAGGAATTTATGGAAACGTTATCGGACGAGCGTGAGGAGAAAATCCAACAATACGAAAAACGATTGAATGAAGAACGCCGGAACAAACAGGCAGTTCAACAAAAATATGCCTTTGGACTGTCGAAAATATCTCCGGGGGCTGCATTATCGCTTGCCATGGCAAATGTCGCCGGAACGTCGATTGAGCTAAAACAACACTTTATCCATGAGACCGATGCTTATCAGGAATTCTATCGGCAATTTATGAAGGAAAAAACAGGCGTTTCATTGGGTAGCGGAATGGTGCTGATGAAAATCAAGGCGGGAGGCGATACCGAGGTTAAAAAACCCATTAATCCCCATGAAATTCCCGTTATGCAATACAAAGGATTGCCGCTCGCGGTTGCTCTGAAAAGTGCCGTCATCGATGCCGGACTACTGATACTGTATATTTTTCTGTTTTTTGCAGGCGCGTATGTCGGTTTTATACGCTATGATGTGAGGTAGCAAATGTTAAAAACACTCATCCAAAAGGAACTCGTACTGTTTATAAAAAGTCCCAAATTTATCGTCACATTTATCGTTTTATTTCTACTCATATTGCTCAGCGTTTTTCTGGGAATCCGGGAATACCGGGCAAATCAAAAAGCCTATGAGGCCGGCATCCAGCTGGCGGATAAAGAGCTTGATGACGCAACAGCTTGGTCTCATTTCAGTACGAGAATTTTCCGCAAACCGAATTTGATGGAGGTTTTCATCGCCGGCGTGAACAATGATATCGGACGCTGGTCATCCGTCATGTCCACAGAGCCGATTAAACTCGTGCACAGCGCCTACTCCGACGATCCCATATTTGCGGTTTTCCGCTATTTGGATATATCGACAATCGTCATGCTTATTTTATCGCTTTTTGCTGTTTTATTTACCTATGATTCCATAAACGGCGAAAAACAACAGGGCACCCTCAAGCTGGTTTTTTCAAACGCTTTACCTCGATCCAACTATATCGTCGCCAAGTTCCTTGGATCATGGATAGGACTGATCGTTCCGCTTGCTATTCCCGCATTGTTCGGCTTGCTTTTGGTGCTTGTATTTAAAATTCCAATCGACAGTTCCAATTGGCTTAGAATAATCCTCTTTCTTTTTCTGTCGATTGCGTACTTTACCTTTTTCGTGGCACTTGGAATTTTGGTTTCAGCGCTGACCAAACGTCCGTCTTCCTCATTTCTGATCCTGCTGGTCGTATGGGTCATTTTTGTGTTTATTGTTCCGCGCATCGGCGTCATGACGGCGAGCCGGATTGTACCGGTGCAATCCGTTGCAGAAATCGACAGTCAAATTGACGGCTATTCAAAAGACCAGTGGAACCATTTTCAGGAAAACCTGACTGAGCTGTGGAAAAAGCGGAACGACCAAATGAGTGATCTGTCCCGGGAAGAAATGGAAACTTTTCGTGACGGTCATATGTGGGAATGGATGCAGGAAGAGGACTCGGCACGAAAACTGGTGCAGACGAATATCGACGATTTTTCCCGCAAGCTGTATGAAAATTTTCGCAATCAGCAAATCCGGCAGGAAAAACTTGCCTTTAGTTTTTCCCGGCTGTCACCGGCGTCGGCCTATCAATTGACCGCCATGAATTTGGCTGGAACCGACATTCATTTAAAAATCCGGTATGAACAGGCGTTGGAGGAATATAAAAAGTCACTCGTTTCATATGCCGAAGAAAAACAGGAGGAATCAGGGCAAACCGGAGGTATACGAATTTCTATTGACAGTGCCTCGGGAATGAAGATCGAAGCCGGACGAAACACACGTCTGGATGTGAGTGATATGCCCCGCTTTCAGGAAATAAAGCAGACGATATCGCATGTTCTGGCACCCTCAATATGGGATATAACTTTGCTGATTGTTTATACTTTGTGTGCCATTGCCGGATCATTTGCTGCGTTTTTGAGATATGATGTGAGGTAGCCGGATAGATTATTGATAAAATAAATTCAATTATTTCATTCAAAAATCATAATGTCTTCTTTGTTGAATATTTGATTTTCATTCGTTACATTTATGAAGAAATATTTCCCAAAAGAGCTATCAAAAAATCTTCACATTGCATTTGATCTTCGGCAGACTCAAAATTATGGTGAATTAATTGAGGTTGATCAGAAAACGGCGGAGGATACCTTTAAAAATACGAAAAATTTTGTTCAAAGTGTAGAATCATATTTAATTAAAAAAAAGTATTTATAATAAATCAGGGTATCATTCCCTCGCGTTCTACAACTCCTCTCGATCTAAAATTCTGCGAAAATCAACGGAATCGATAGAAATTTAAAAATGACTTTTTTTCTATAGATATTTTCCTTATTATCATATATTCGACATTACATTGAGAGACAATATAAACAGGAATATGGGTAAAAAGGAGGAAAAAATGCCTAGAAATCAAAAACTTACCAGCCTTTTACTGCTTTATTTATGTTTGAGCGCCACATCACTTTTCAGCCAGATTCCCGATTTTATCATCCGAAATGCCTCCCATATCGGCGGGCGGGCAAACTCGACGACAATGTTGGGCGATTATTTGTTCGTCGCACAGGGAAGTTCCGTCGGCGTTTTTGATCTGAACGATCCCGATTTGAATAAACTGATCTCATTTCCCATGCCCCGCTCGGTGGAACAAATACTCATTCTCAATCAAACGGCTATATTACGGCTCTCCGATCCGGATTCCTCCATCCTGATTTTCGATATGCAAAATCCCGAGCAGCCACAAAGGATAAGTGCGGTACCGGTCCTCTACCGGTGGGATGGACGTTTTCACGCATCGGACAGTTATATCTGCTATATGATTCCCGACAGTTTGTACATTATAGATTATTCCCTGCCGGCCGCACCTGTCATATCAACACTTCTCGAGACACCTTGTACCGGCATGTTCTGTACACAGCGACATCTGTTCGTCACCGGCGGCGACAGTTTAAAGATATTCAACATGGGAAATCTTTCACGTCCACGGCTGCAATCCGCGCTGTATGCAAAGGGCTGTACCACTGTCCTGGTCTACGGCAACATGGCATATGTGGGTTTTGAGGATCGTAACAATTTGTTCTTTGGCATCAAAATATACAATATTTCCGACAAGAGCAATCCTGTTGAACTCGGCGAATATGCAACTAAAATAGTGGAGGGAAATTCGACTTTTCATCAAAATCCACAGTTTACCCGTGTTCAAAACAACACGATGTATGTTGTCTGCTCCAGTCTAGAGTCGTATCTGTTTATTGCGGATATTTCAGATCCGACCAATCCCGCGGAAAAGGGTATCTATCAATTATCAGAACAGTGGAGTCAGCTCAAATCACTGGAGGTCGATTTTCCGTATTTATATTTAGCCATGGGAGCGGACTCGGAAATCATAAAAAAATATGATATAAGTGACCCGGCCGGGATCAAAAAACTCGACGGGATCCGTGCGCCGCAAAACATCTTTCATGTTGCCAGCAAAAAAAACATCCTTTTCGTGGCGGCGGAGGACAACTTTTTAGCCTACCGGTTTCCGGCGCCGGGGCGTCCGGTTTTACTGGCTTCGGCTCCGGAATTTGCCGGCATGACCTTTCTGGCGACACGGCTCGACTATACCCTCGGCATCAAAGAGGACACCCTGTTTATCATCAAAACCATGGATCCCAACGATGTCGCGGCGGTTAAAACACTGGTTTTTCCCGGGTATCCCCTGTCAAAAATTGCTTTGCGGGACTCGACAGAGGCCTATGTCATCACAAATGATGAAGAAAACGATTCACGGCTGATCTCTATCGATATCACGGACCCGCCAAACGCGGCCGTATTGAACGATATTGTTTTAGCGGGGCATGCACGGGATGTCTCTGCACCCAACGACACCCCTTTTGTATACATTGCCTATTATAACGGCGAAGCCGACAAGGGAGTTAAAGTATTCGATACGTCCGATCCGGAAAATCCGAAAGAGGCGGCGACAGCCCAATCAATGTACAGTCCATCGGCCATTTGCGGGAACAAGGAGGAAATATTTATCGCCAGTAACGACATTGAACCCGCTGCCAGTTTAAAAATGTTCAAATCCAATAAAAACGATTTAAAAATCTTCGAGAACGAAAAAGGCGCTATACAATCATTCAACCACAACGGTACCAACGGTCTGCAGCCCGGTGCTTCGGCCGAATTGCAGTATTATATTTGGGATATGGTTCAGTACGGTCAGTATATAATGGCAAGTGTGCCGCATTTTGGATTGATCGCTTTTGATGCGGCGGGCCTGTTAGAATTTTTCCAATGGTACCTCTATTACGCACTGGATATCACACCGTTGTTTTTCTGCGGGAGACCTCAAATCGGGATCGTCACCACCCACGGTTCTCATAAATTTAACTATAACATGGTCTGGGGCTACTGGGGCGTCAACATTGCCGGTGTCCAATATACACCGTTTGTACGGAAAATTGAAGCCAAATCGGACAAAACCGATCTCCAGGTCGGAGAGCAGACCCAATTCACCGCAACCGGATATGACAGATGGGGCAACGAAACGGCAAACGGTTTTACATGGCATGCCTCAGGCGGTAAAATTGATGCAGCAACCGGCATTTATACCGCCACGGAAGCCGGCGATTTTAAAGTGTGGTGCGTTGATGATAAAACGGGTGTGCAGTCAAATGAAGTCAACGTTCATGTTCATTTTCCAGCGCATGTGGAGAAAAAATCGAGCGAAATAAAGGAATTTAAACTTTATCCCAATTACCCCAATCCGTTCAATCCCGTTACGACGATATGTTTTGATGTGAAAGTGACGACAGAGGTACAGTTGCAAGTGTTTAATACACGCGGCCAGCTGGTTCAAACCCTGGTCAACGGGACCGTTCAATCCGGCAGCCATACGGTGTTTTTTAACGGTACGAAATTTCCCAACGGTGTTTATTATTATAAAATAATAATGGGAGGTTTTGAAAAAATCCAAAAAATGGTTTTGTTAAAATAAAGCTGTCGCGCTGAAGCGCATAGGAATATAAAGACAGCATAGTTACAAACAGACAGGTCGGAGAATTCAAGAGGAAACCTGGCTATATTAAAAATTATTCAAAATCCAATTTAACGTCTAAAATTTTACCCGGCCGGAGCGGAAAAAGATCAATACACGGAGACACAGAGGGATAGACAGTTTTCGAAGGGTTAAAATTCAATATCGAATTGTGGATGATTAAGAGGAAATAAAAATGGAAAAATACTCCTCCACCCGCCGCCGTTTTCTGAAAACCGCTGCCGCGGCACTGGCCGGGACGGGCAGTATGTTTTACATCAGCCGGTGCGGCCCCCAAAAGCCGCTTAACATTTTATGGCTGATCTCCGAGGACACCTCGCCCGACATCGGTTGCTACGGAAATCCGCTTGTCAAAACACCGAATTTGGACAGGCTCGCCGCTGAGGGCATCCGCTACACCAACGTTTATGCCACCTGTCCGGTGTGCAGTCCCTCCCGCTCGGCTTTTATGACCGGTATGTACCAGACCTTCACCGGTGCGCATCAGCACCGCACGCGGGATAAACAGCCGCTGCCGGATCCGGTCAAGGTGATTACCCATTATTTCCGCCGGGCGGGGTACTTTACCGCCAACGTCACCGAACCGGCGGAGGGTATTTCCGGAACCGGCAAGACCGACTGGAATTTTATCCCCGGTGAAGAGCCATTCGACGGCACGGACTGGAACCAGCGAACTGAGGGGCAGCCGTTTTTCGCCCAGGTGAATTTTCAGTTGACCCACCGCGAATTCCAGCGCGATCCGGAAAATCCCATCGATCCGGCCGGTGTGGAACTTCCCCCCTATTATCCGGACCACCCCATTACCCGGCGGGACTGGGCGAATTATCTGGAATCGCTGCAGGTGCTGGACAGGCAGATCGGGGCTGTGTTGAAACGGCTGGAGGACGAGGGACTGCTGGACAATACCGCCGTGTTTTATTTCGGTGACCACGGCCGCTGCATGGTACGCGGCAAACAGTGGCTGTACGACGGCGGTATCCGTATTCCACTTTTCATCCGACTGCCGAAAAAAAACAGAGCGGGCCGTGTGGACGACAATATGATCAGTATGATCGATCTGGGGCCGACGGCCATGCGACTGGCGGGAATCACTCCACCGGAACATCTGCAAGGCAGGCCGTTTCTGGGCGGCAGGATAAAATCCCGCAAGTATATTATTTCGGCACGCGACCGCTGTGATGAAACCGATGACCGGATCCGCTGTGTGCGTACCAAACAGTACAAATACATCCGCAACTTTTTCCCCGAACGGCCCTACACCCAGTTTAACGCCTACAAAACCAATCAATACCCGTTGATCTCGCTGCTGCCGGTTCTGCACAAACAGGGAAAACTGACGCCGGTGCAGGAGCGCTGGCTGGCGCCTCAGCGTCCCGGGGAAGAGCTTTATGATGTGTCGGCCGATCCCCATGAAATCGACAATCTAGCGGAGAAACCGGAACACGCGAAGGTACTGAACAAAATGCGGTCGATCCTGGATGATTGGATCGAAAAAACCGGTGATATGGGCGAAAAGGAAGAACCGGACGATGTAAAAAAGTACTGGGATGATTTTATGGCGGCCAGATACAAGGACTGGATGGAGGCCAAAGGTTTGACGGTCAACAGCACGCCGGAGCAGCACGTAAAATACTGGCAAAAAAAATTATTCAAAGGAGAATAACAGGACATCATGGATTCAAAAAGTTTTCGAGAAAACGCCCACCGGGTGGTGGACTGGATGGCGGACTATTTGGAAAACGTAGAAAAATTTCCGGTGAAATCCCAGGTAGCCCCGCGTGAAATATTTGACCGGCTTCCGGCCGAGGCACCCCAGGAGGGCGAATCGTTTGATACAATCATGGAGGATTTTACAACCCTGATTGTTCCGGGAATCACCCACTGGCAGAGTCCAAAATTTTTCGCCTATTTTCCGGCGAATTCCAGCTACCCGTCGGTTTTGGCGGAGATGCTGACGTCCACTCTGGCGGCCCAGTGCATGATCTGGGACACCTCACCGGCTGCGGCGGAACTGGAGGAAAAAGTTTTGAACTGGCTGAAAACCATGCTGGGGCTTCCCCAATCGTGGAACGGCGCAATCCAGGACAGTGCTTCATCGGCCACTTTGGTGGCCGTTCTAACAGCCAGAGAAAAATATTCCCTGTACAATATCAACGAGCACGGTTTTAAAGGACACGACAACTATCGCATTTACTGTTCAACCGAAACCCATTCTTCCGTCGAAAAGGCGGTGAAAATCGCCGGTTTGGGACGGTCGAATCTGGTGAAAATAGATGTCGACCATCAACTGGCCATGGTTCCGGAAAAACTGAAAGAGGCCATTGAACGTGATATTGACGAGGGTAACCGGCCCATTTGTGTGGTGGCCGCACTGGGCACCACGGGCACAGTGGCAGTGGATCCGCTTCATGAGCTGGCGGATATTTGCCACAAATACAACGTATGGCTGCACGTGGACGCCGCCTATGCGGGTTCGGCGCTGATTTTGCCCGAATACCGCTGGATGATCGACGGTATCGATAGTGTAGACAGTTTCGTGTTTAATCCTCACAAGTGGTTGTTCACCAATTTTGATTGTTCCGCTTATTTCGTGCGTGACAAGGAAGCACTGCTGCAGACATTCGAGATATTGCCGGAGTATTTAAAAACCGCATCACGGGGCCAGGTCAACGATTACAGGGACTGGGGTGTACAGCTGGGACGGCGGTTCCGGGCGCTGAAATTGTGGTTTGTCATCCGTGAATACGGGGTAAAAGGACTTCAGGCAACCCTGAAGCACCATATCCATATCGCGCGTGAGATGGAAAACGCGGTTTTGGAGCACCCCGATTTTGAATTAATGACCCAGCGGATGCTGAACGTGATTTGTTTTCGCTACCATCCGCGGGAATGTAACGATATTGATTTTCTGAACAAGATGAATGAAAAAATACTGCAGCGTGTCAACAAAAGCGGCAAGGCGTTTCTCACCCATACCAAGGTTCGAGGTCAATATACGATCCGGATGGTTATCGGCCAGACCCGGGTGGAAAAACGGCATGTAACGGAGACATGGGAGCTGCTGCAGGAAACGGCGCAGCAGGTGGGAGATGTCTTGTTGTAAGACTTTTACGTAAGTCATTCTTTTCTATAACTATAAAATATTACATCAAGAAAGAGCCCATAAAACGAACCAGAGAGGTGAGCGATGGGCATAACAATTCATTATGGTGGTTTTTTAAAAAACTTGGATAGTCTGCCAAAACTGGTGGAAGAACTGACTGACATTGCGGAAAGTATAGGTTGGGAATATTCACCACTCATTCACAAGCTCTGTGAACCTTTCGGAAAAAGTCAGCAAGTACTACTACGGGGGCTACCAATCTTAAAAATCCTGTAATTTTGATGCAAAAAGAAAAAGATTGAACAATAATCAACTTTTATACACCCTTGAAAATGTGAAAAAACATAAACGAGCAGGAGAAGGGATTTACCCCCCGGTTACATATTACATCGAGTTTTAAAAACCACTTGTTTAATAGCCGTAACATGGCTATATTGACAAAAAAGGAAAAACGTATGCCAAAAAATACAACAGTCCGGGCCATTATGGATCCGGATAAGAAGGAACATGTTTCCAAAATCCTCAAGCGTTTGGGCATCAACCACTCCGATGCTATTAATATTTTTTACAGTTTGATCAAAGAATATAACGGTTTACCTTTTGAATTAAAATTACCTGATACGGAGCAAAAAGATGTTTCATCCCGTACGATCCGGCCGGAGGTTATTTCATATCTCAAAGAGAGTCTCAAACGCAACCGCCGTTTGGGGGAGCTTTTGGCAAAGTGAAAAAGTACCTGACAGTTGAGGAGGTTTTGTTTCTTCATAAGACGTTAATTGTCGAATTTGGCGGTTCACACGGTATTCGTGACATGAATGCGCTCGAAAGCGCTGTTGGAAGAGTTTACAGCGGATATTATTCGGATATTTATGAGGAAGCCGCGGCCTTGATGGAAAGTCTGGCCATTAACCATTCATTTATTGACGGCAATAAACGAATTGCATTTTTTGCAACGGATGTATTTCTCCGGATAAACGGTTATTTTATTGATTGTGACAATGAAAAAGCATATAGGCATTTCATGAATTTATTTAACAGAAATCAATTCAGATTCGATGAACTTTTAAAGTGGCTCCGTCGCTCTGTAAAGATATTAACTGAATAATGCATATTGGCAGTGGATCAAATCCCGGGTGTCCGCGCCTTCGAATAAAAAAATACTCCTTCCGTGTAAAAACTTTGCGAGTTGTTGAAAAAAAATCCCGGTTGAGTGCTGCGCGATCGCCGGGTGTTGGGTGTAAGTGTACAATTCACACCGGCGTTTTACGAGCCTTACATTGACACTTGGAAATGTGGTGGCTTGGATACGGCCAAAATTTTTTGTATACATAATATTCGTCATTTCACAAAGATCTGCAGGATACAAGGCTACTCCACTCCCGCAGTGCGCACAGCCGTCAACCGAAATTAGTGCCCAACAAAATTAATTATGTTTGTTTGACAGGACAACGGGATAAACAGGATATAAAGAATACTGAGCCATATTTCTGATTGTTTTTCCGATTGAATCATCATATCGATCCTGTTGATCATGTTGTCCTGTCAAAATTTTATTATTTTAACCGTTTCCTCGATAAAATCCTCACATCCCCTAAATGAAAGCGGAGCGAGACCCCGGAAGTGCCGCGAAGCGGCACTGAGGAGGCGCCCCCGCTCGGCGGGGCCGCGGAGGATCGCCCCGCGTCCTCTGGGAATGTAAAAATTTGGCGACGGGGAGGGAAAGACCGGGAGGGAAAAAAGCAACCGTTTCCGCACGAGCGGGGAAGCCGGAGCGGCCCTAAATCGAATCCTCCATTTAATAAAAATCAAACTTTTAACGGCTAAAGCCGGTACGGCAAATTTTGATTCTTTTTAGACGGCTCCCTACCGTTCATCATCTCAACTAACCAGTCTCATTTTTCCCTGTCTATATCCACATACTGGGGACTGCCGCGCAATTGCACACTGATTTTGCCGTCATTTACGGCGAGTTGACTTTTAGTGCCGTACAGATCGTAAACAGCCACGGAATCGGCTCCGGCAGAAACCGTAACACTCACCTGATGATTGACCGCTTTTTCGGGTGTGCTGTCCCGGCCGTGGGGTGTGGTCCAGCACACCAGTTTGCGCTCTGAAGGTTCTTTTTCAAAAGTCAGAATATAATCAAAATCGGAATCGGTTGCCAATCTACCGGCGTAGTGATAGCCATTCAGCAATTGTGTCATGGTTAAACAGGCCGTAAACACCGGAAGTGCCGACATATCGTCATTAACGAGCCGGAAGCCATGGTCGTCGTTCCAGTTGTACCAAATCGTCAACCGGATACCGCACATCAAATCAACCAGATGCTGGCGCACGAAATGCCAGGCCTGGTGTTCCAGGCGTAATTCCGGGGGACCCAGATATTCGGCATCCGCGTCATAGCCGACTTCGGTATTCAGTACGGGAAAAATCTCTGATACGCCGTGTTGCGAGAGCAACCGGCGCAGGTATCCGTATCCTTCGCCGTATCCCGCTTCGATGGTGAGTTCGGGCCGTGCAAATCCGTAAGGGTGCACGGACAGGGCATTGACGCTCGTACTCAAAAGTCCCTGTTCCAGACACCGGTCCAACCAGTTAAACGAATTCACCCACAAACAGGAAACCGCCCCAGCCAGGATATAACAGTCGGGATCGGCTTCGCGCATGGCCGGTACGGCTTTTTTGACCAGTTCCACATACTGGTCCGCAAATTCATCGGAATTGTGATCGGCCTCCCCTCTCCAAAAGTGTTTCACATTGGGTTCATTCCAGATTTCCCACAGAATATTCCTGCCTTTGAAATGGCGCACAGCCTCGGCGGCAAATTTTGCATAGGCGTCTCGGCCCTCTTCCGTGTTTTCGGGCCAGGGGTAAAGTGGATTGCCGTAGCATAAAATAAAAAGTATACGAATACCGCGCTGTTCGAGCGCATCGACCAGGAAATCATACTCGGCAAAATTATACACGCCCCTCACCTTTTCGATGCCGTTCCAGAATAAATCCTTGCGGACGAATTTCACGCCGGATTCGTGTATTCTGTTGACATCCCTTAACGGCCCGGTAATGTGAATGTTAAAACCCAACGCCGCCGGAATATTTTTTCCCGGCAAGGCTGCATCGGGGAGCGTCTCTGAGGGTGACACCACATTATCCTTTTTGCAACCTGTACCGGCTATCAATAATCCGGTAATAAAAAAAAGGAGATAAAACGTCAACCTTTTCATTTGCTTCTTTCTTTTTTGTTCAATTTCGTTTTTAAACACATTGGTAGCGGTAAAGGCGGCATTGATGAACTCGTATTCGTGGGATGACTCATTTATTCTAAAAAGTCGAAAGCGTAATCACGGCGTCGGCCTGTAAAACGAGCATAAGGTGCCGAATGTGCATGCATCAGAAAAATATCGGGTCTGGTGCCTTGTGCCGACCGGTGGAGCGCGATAATTGGCAATACCGGCGCCGCATGACATCACAGGTCATTACAGCAGCAAAAGTTATTTATCAATACGCTTTTCTCCGTCTGTAACCGATGGTAATATACATCACTGCATAATTTATTGCCAGCAAATTTTTTAAAATGTAAAAGACCGACTCTTGTTTTATTTATCTGGTCCAACTCAATAATGCGGATAAACTCAGGAATATTGAAAAAAGCTATCATTTTTTCCCTCATATATTCATCAAAATTTTCTTTGTCTTTCTTTTGATACGTTTAATGATACTGTCTCAAAACGCCAACATTTTGTTGGTCATGCCGGATAATTATGGCATGAATAAATGGCGAAATCCGTTGTTCAGAGGAAGAAAATGTGATTAGTGAAAAAACTGTATACTTTTTGCAACAGATTTGACATTTACTTCCGGGAGGTGTATCGAGGGCTCCTAGAAGGAATATTTTTAATTCTACGTCTTCTGCATGCTCTTGCTGAAGTGTCATTGTCATTCTTAAAACATTGTATGCTTTTTCTGTTCCATAAGGCGCATCGTTGATGAGAATCAGTATTTTTTGCGTGAAATTCCTTTCATAAAAATGATTCAAATCTACTTTACCTGTTTCCATTCCACGCAAAGATTTTAAAGACAACCGCTGAAAGAAGAAAAATAAACAACAAAAGTTAAAAAATCAACCTGATCATAACATACAGCAGCCCCAGCTAACATTTTCAGTTGTCAGTGTTTTGAGCATGCTGTTTTCTCTTTTTCATTACCATGCTCATGACAGCGAAAATAATAAAGGCAAGCCCGAACCAGACATGGAGATGCGTTATTATTTCTTTTTTGGGGTGTGTCCCCATTACATAATGTACAAATAATGGAATTGTGGAAAGCAATGTCACAATAAAAGAAACCATCCTTCCTGCAATTATAACTTTCAGCATAACAACCTCCAGGTATATAGTGATCATCAGGCAATAAAAACCGTTTTCTTTGCCGGTTTGGGCGCTTTTATGACCATAAAAACCAGATCGGCGCTGCTTTCGTTAAACCAGCAGTGCATAATGTCTTTCGGGCTTTCTACAAGAGTATGTACTGCGATCTTGGCTTTTTCATCCCCGATTTGAACCACACCCGTTCCTTTCAGTACATAAAACGCCACATCAACTGGCGTAATATGCTTCTTCAGGGATTGCCCGGGCTTCAGGGTAATCACCGTAATCATGACATGTTCCGTATCGTACATATTTCACGCGTCCACATTGTGTGCCGTATCCATGATTGGCGTTTCTTTGAATTTTTTGGTAACAATCATTGTGTGCCTCTCTTATCATAAAATTAATACCACATGCTTTTCGGCTTTCCGGGTCAACAGGACATCATGTTTCAAACGAGAGCTAAACGGTTACCAGAAGGCGGTTTTACTCATAGACCCCGATTTCTCAGCTGACCCGGACCGATGGGTTGGGAATGTATTTGGACCGCGGCCTGGGGCCGCGGTCCAAATCTTCCTGCATAACAGAGCGTTGTTCACACCCCGCCTAACCAGCCATAAACATTGCCATATCCTCATCCACAGTACCGATGCCCGCAATGCCGAACTTTTCCACAAGCACCTTTGTAATATTCGGAGACAGAAAAGCGGGAAGTGTCGGTCCAAGGTGAATGTTCTTTACCCCCAGATATAACAGTGCAAGAAGAACAATGACCGCCTTTTGCTCATACCAGGCAATGTTATAAGCAATAGGAAGTTCATTTACATCATCAAGCCCGAAGACTTCTTTGAGCTTAAGTGCGATGACTACCAGGGAATAGGAATCGTTGCATTGACCCGCATCAAGCACTCTCGGAATACCGCCGATATCACCCAGATCAAGCTTGTTATAGCGATACTTGGCGCATCCGGCAGTGAGGATGACTGTATCATCAGGAAGTGCCCTGGCAAATTCAGTATAGTATTCTCTGGGCTTCTTTCTTCCATCGCAGCCTGCCATGACAAAAAATTTCCTGATCGCGCCGGACTTGACCGCGTCGACCACTTTGTCGGCAAGGGCGATTACCTGATTGTGGGCAAAACCACCGACAATACTTCCGGTTTCGATTTCATCAGGAGCCGGAAGTGTTTTTGCCAGCTTAATAATCGCTGAAAAATCCTTTTTCCCATTCTCATCAGGCAGGATATGAGGGCATTCAGGGAATCCCGCGGACCCTGTGGTGAATATTCGCTTTCTCACTTCTTCACTTTTTGGGGGTACGATACAATTGGTCGTGAACAGAATCGGGCCGTGGAATGATTCAAATTCACTCACCTGTTTCCACCATGAATTGCCGTAATTCCCGACAAAGTGATCATATTTCTTAAACGCCGGATAATAATGCCCTGGCAGCATCTCCCCGTGGGTATACACATCAACACCGGTCCCCTTAGTCTGTTCAAGCAGCTGTTCCAGGTCAGTCAGGTCATGGCCCGATATGAGTATGGCGGGATTTTTCCTGACGCCGATGTTGACCTCGGTTATTTCTGGATTTCCATACCGGGTAGTATGGGCTTCATCCAGCAGCGCCATGACCTTCACACCGAATTCTCCGGTTTTCAGGGTGAGAGCTACCAGATCATCGGCTGAAAGGGAATCATCCAGTGTAAGAGCCAGCGCTCCATAGATAAAGGCGTAGATATCGGGGTTCTCTTTCCCGATATTAGCGGCATGCTCGGCATACGCTGCGATGCCTTTCAGCCCGTATACAATTGTTTCCCGCAGGGAACGGACATCTTCATTTTCAGTGGCCAGCACCCCTACGGAAGATGCTTTTTCCAGCATGGCCGACCGTGTGTCCACCGTGAATATAGCGGCATCGTGCAGATTGTCGACTTTGTTATTCATCGACAAATCATCTCTTAAAGAAAGCATTTTCTTGATCTGCCTTTCAATTGCCGCATCGTCAAAATTGCCATTGGTGATCGTCATAAAGAGGCTGCTCAGCATCTGATGGTTGATTTCAGCAATTTCCTTGACATCCAGTTTGGATTTGACAACGATCTGTGCCAGTCCTTTGGTGGTATAGATAAGCAGATCCTGCAGTTTGGCGACATCCTCATTTTTACCGCACACGCCCTTGATGGTACATCCTGTTTGTTTGGCTGTTTCCTGACATTGATAACAGAACATACTCATGATTATTTCTCCTTTCTACTTGTTAAAAACTGTATTTTACTTTAAAATACACCATATCATTATTTCTGAACTGACCAAAGCGGCCTTTATCTCCGGTAAACAGATTTGCTCCGAGTAAAAGTTCAAAGCCATCGGCCAGATCATAATACATACGGGGACGAATCAGTGCGTCGTTGTTGTTCAATCCTATGTACGTGAACAGTTCAACTGTCAGCGTTTCGCGCAGAAAATCCCGCCTTGCCAAAAAAGTCGCCGTATTCTCAAATTCATCCTGTTCAATTGGTGCATCATATTTCAGAATCGCCTGTTGAATAAACTGGCCGCTGAGATTGATTTCCCAGAGGGTATAATCAACGCCCAGCAAATAGTGCAGATAATCCTTTTTTACAACCGCATGGGTGACAGTCGGATCGGCGGTATTGAAATATTTTCCAGTATAATAAGCGCCTTCACCCCGCACAACAAATGGCCCCAGTGTGGAACTGAAACTGCCGCCGCCAATACCTAAACGATGGTGTCGCGGTATGACGGTCAGGCTGGCTGGCTGCATAGTTTGTGGATCTATGGTTTTTCTGATGTGCATAGTCGGGTCGTCGTCCCAGGCGTAACCGACCATAATTTCAAAATCAATTGCCGGGGTTATGGCCGAGTATTTAGCGAATAGTTCACTGTTTTCCAGCGCGCCTTTAACTTCCTGCCGCGAATAATCAAATTCCGATTCAACTGGAAAATCCATTGAAGGCCGCCAGATTGAGCCTTCTCCGGGCATGCGGGTTGGCGTAAACACAGGCAGCCAGACTACTTCAAACGTATGATTGCCCATATAGTAATCGGCTTTGACTGCGGTAACACCCATGCGGATTTCATCAAAATCAGGCAGCAGAAATTCGCGCAAATCTTTAGGCGATACAATATCGGTGATAAAGACGCCATTGGCCTTGCCCCAGATAATCTGCTGCTTTCCGATGCGTAAATCGATTTTGTCAAAATAGACATCCATATAAACTTCCCGTAGATCTATTTCAACTTGTGCATCTGAATAATGATACAGATAGGGATTGGCTTTGATAGAGATTCTGTCCCTGCTGTGGGTTAAATCCAGGTCCAGGGTGTTTTGGACAATAGAATATTCATTTGCATCATTCAGTAAAACCCCCGTATAGTTGCGGGTAAATCCATACATTTGAATGCCCTGCGCGATGACAGCGGTTTGGGCATAGAGCAGCACTAGTCCGGTGGCCAACAGATGAAGAAAGTTTATTTTTACACGTTGGCTGTTTATATTGCTCCGTTTCATCGTATTCCTCTCTTCATCATACGCTCGGTGAAACTGTTGTCGGACATACCGGCGTCGAGGGTAAGATTTTCAAGCAGCATATCCGTGGTGTGATCTTTTTGGACATTGTGCATCTTGCTGTTCGTGATGATCCAGTAATCTTTCATTTCTTCGAACTTTTCCACGCTCAGCGTTTTCAGATGCTCGCTGTCTTCATCGTAAAATTCTTTTTTCATGCCGATCCATTTGTCTTTGATAATCCAAGTTACGGTTCTCGAATACATGTAGTCTTCTTCTTTGGGCACGCTTTCTACTACATAGCAATTTTCGCCATCAAATGTTTCTTCACGCAGCAGTTTATGCGTGTCTTCCGATGGATGGCGGTCGCCCAGATCATCATAGGTAAAATCCGATCCCATGAAATAATCGCTCTTGCTGTCGCTGGAAATGCGTTTCACTCTCTTCAGCGCCGGAAGATAGATCCACTGATCGTCGTCCCGGTCCGCTTCATCATAACTCCAGTTCATAAAAGATGTATCGCGCACATCGGCGGGCGAGAGGAAAAACATGATTTTTTTCTCTTCGCTGCCATAATCTTTGATATATTGTTTGATTTTCCGAATACGCTCATCACCACGGGAATTGATCAGTGTCATGGTGAGCGTCCCTTCCTGATCTTGTGGTGCGGGCCGGTTATAGACATTCTGAATAATCTCCAGCCCGCTTAACTGTTCCTGAGCGATAGCAGAAAATGAAAACATACACAATGTTATCAGGATCACACCGGTAATTTGATGAAATTTCATGATAAACCTCCAGATGCTATTTATTCTTTTTAAAATATATATTTAATCGGACCAGCAGAAGGTACATGATGGTTACCGTGCCGACAAAACTGGTAAACATGTTCATGGAAACCAGCGCGCCCAGCGCCCGGTTTGGCGGAAATACCGACGCCAGCAGCACCAAAAATCCCGCGATGACCACCAGGGCGTTAAAAGCAATGGCCCGTCCGGAATGCTGCATGGTCTTTCTGCCTGTAAGTCCCTGCTCGTTCGTTTCTTCAGCGTAAATTTTATAACGCTCGATGAAATGCACGGCGTAATCGATGCCGATGCCGATGGCGATACTGGAAAGAAGGGCAGTTGTGGTGCTTAAAGGAATATCGAGAAGTCCCATCACACCGAAACTGATAATGGCGGTAATGGTGATCGGAACCGCGCCAATCAAACCGGCGCTGAACTTTTTGAACATCAGAGACAGCAGAATAACCACAATAATAAGTGACATAACCAGGCTCTTGATCTGTCCTTCCAGAATCAGATCGGTAAATACGAGTCCCTTATACCCTGATCCGGCATAATTTATATTGACACCCAGTTCTTTCAGGGCCGGCGTGTGTTCTTCGATTTGAGCGATAGTGCTGTTCAGAGCAATGGAATTATCGCTTTTCAACTGGAAAGTAAGATTAGCTTTTTGATAGTTGTAATCCACCACTTTCCAGAGATTCTCCGGATCACCGGACATCTCATAGAGCAGCAGATACTGGGCGACCAGTTCTTTCGACTCTGGAATGACATTGTATGCAGCGCTGTCGGCATGCATTACCTTGTTCATTCGTTTCAGATAATCGGTCAGTGCAAAGGAATTGCCCACTACCTGCATGCTGCCATCCACATCGTTTTGCAGTCGGTCAATTGCTTCCAGAATTTCCGGCTGTTTGAACGCATCTTCTTTTTCAGAGTCCAGTATCACATTCAGGGTGGATGTACCGCCAAAATTTTCATTGATAAAGGTGTCGGTTTGAACGATGTCACTGTCTTTTTCGAACTTGTCCAGAAAGCTGGAATTGATCCAGACTTTTGTTGCACCCCACACAGATACAGCGACAATTATTATTGTGGCGAACAGAGTCGTATATTTATGCCGGATCACCAGAGATGCAATAGAATTCAGGAACCGGTTTTCATGCTGTTTTCCGGATTTGTTTCTGTCTTTCCAGCGAGGCAGACCGAATACCAGGATACCGGCCGGGATCAGCAGCAAAGAAAAAAACATAGCCATCATGACACCAAAGGCTGTAAACACACCGAAATATTTTATTGGATACACTTCCGAAGTCAGCAGAGAGATAAATCCGACGGCTGTGGTTACCGACGTCATGACTACCGGCTTCCACATTTTCTTCAGCATATCCAGAACGGCTGTTTTTTTATCGGCCCGCGGATTTTTCCTGAGATAAATATGCAGATGACTGTAGAGATGAATTCCGTCAGCCACACCAATGGCGATTAGCATGACTGGAATCATCGTCGATACAGCATAGATGGGAATACACAACGCTGCCATCAGACCGAACGCCCAGACCACGCTGAATAGCACGACCAGTATGGTAAACAAACCGGCCTTTATACTGCGCTGAACCAATAATAAAACGATAATTATTACAGCAATTACAATGGGAACCATGCGCTTCATGTCAGCGGGGCCAAGATAGGCCATGGTGCCTTCAACAATCGGCCGTCCTGCCACATACAGTTTTTCCGGCCCTTCATAATCTTTCGCCAGATCGAGCAGGCGGTGATAAAATTCCTGTGAAAAAACGTCATCCTTAATTTCAGCAATGATTACGGTAACCGTTTCGTCTTTATTAACCAGTCGCTCGTAAATCATTTCATTTTCACGCACGCTTTGCCTGAGGTTGGTGAGTTTCTCTTCGCTTTTTGGTACATTTTTAAAAAAGGGTTTGACATCCAGCCCCAGTTCTGTGCCGACGATATTATCCGCCGTGTACAGAGAGGTCACATCGGCCTTCTCGATCTCATCCATGTTTTGCAAGGCTTTAGTCAGCTCTTTCATTTTTTGCAATGTGCCGGAATTATAAATACCTGCCGAATACTCGATAGCGATAATAACGCCGTCCTGAATATTGAACCATTCTTCAGCCTGATTGCTGTACACAAAGGCCGGGTGCTTTTGGGGCATATATTCATCAAGATCGGTTTCCATTCGAGTATTTTTTTTCATTACGATAAAAAAAGCAATGCTGATCAGCAAAATTGAAACCAGCAACATTTTCGGAAACTTGAGAATCCGCTGAAAGAAAGAATTCATAATTCACTTCCTATTAAGTAAACACTCACTTACTTTTGATTATAAAAAATTACCTTGTCAATATTTTTTCTATACTTTCCCAGAGTCTGGTGCCCTCATTTTGCAGATCGAATGCATTCCGGGAAAGACGCCACCGCGTCACCATCAGGCGTAAAGATCCCATGACTATTATGCTCAATTGTTCTGGTGAAATATCTTTTCGAATCTGGCCGCTTCTTTGTCCTTGTTCAATAAGAGAAGAGACAATATGCTGCGTCTCCTGCATGATAGCGAATACAGTATCAGCCAACTGTTTTTCATTCTGGAATATTTCCTCGGAAAAAATAACCGCTGCCATGGCTGGCTTATCGGAAAACATTTGAAAATGCTGATTCATAACTTCTTTAAGTTGCATCAGGGTGGACGATTTCTTTTCCTGAATTTTATTTTGCATTGAAATTTTATATTCCTTAAATATCTGCAATATACCACACAGGATGTCGGTCTTTTTCTCAAAATGCCGGTAAATCGCTCCTTCAGTTTTACCGATTTTACCTGCAAGGTTCTTGATAGTCAGCTGCTGGATACCTTTCTCGGCAATTAGGTCAATGGCTGAATTAAGTATATTGAACTGAATGTCTGTAAAATCTGTCATCGACTCACCACAAAGAAAGTAAACATTTACTTACAATATACATTATTATATTCCATTTGTCAAGTTTTTTTTGAGAAAGGTAACTCACGGATATAAAACAAGCCGCAGAGTTTTATTTCCCTGCGGCTTTTATCGGGAGTTAGACAGCTCTGAGTTTCTGATAATTCTCCAAAGATCTCTGAATTCCTTCAATCGGCGGAATCACATCTTTTTCTTCTTCCACGATATACCATTCCGTCACACCGGATTCACAAATCTCAAAAATCTTGGCCCAATCCGTATCGCCCTCACCAATCAGAGCGTCGGGATTGGATTCGGAGTATTCTTTTAAATGAACGGTCAGCGCTCTGTCCTGGTACTTTTTTAGAACGGCAACAGGATCGGCACCGCCGCTCGCACCGTTGCCGGTATCCAATTGCATCACGACGTCTTTGGAGGCGTTCTCAAAAAAGACATCCCATGGAATTTCTCCCCCCTCCAACGGCAGCCATTCAAAGTTGTGGTTGTGATACCCCACATACATGCCATCTTCTTTCACATTGGCGGCGATTTCGGAAAACAACTGGGCCAGTTTCAGCCAGTCATCCTTTGTCTGCCGTTGTTCCTCAGGAATCCAGGGAACGATCAGGAATTTATTGCCGAGAATTTTGTTAAATTCGACTGTTTTGGCCAGCTCGTCATCCATTATTGTCGGTAACTGGGTATGCGTTCCGCAGCATAAAAGGCCGTTATCATCCAGCATTTTCTTTAATTCTTCAGCGGAATAATTATAATAGCCCGCAAATTCGACACCTTTGTAACCAATCTCAGCAACTTTTGCCAGTGTCCCCGGCAGATCCTGTTCACAATCCTTGCGTACGGAATAAAGCTGCACCCCCACAGGAATCACTTTTTTCTTTTCCTCCTGTTTCTTGCCTTCACCACTGCAACCCACCAACCAGGTTGCCGCCAGACTGCCGGCACCGGCTTTCACAAAATCACGACGGGTAAAATTCTCCTTCAAGCTCATACTTCCTCCTTGTTTTTAAAATTGGATGGGTGCAAAAATCATTTATGGAATGTTTATTAACATTTAAATATTCGAGCAGCCTTGGCCGGTTTCAGGCCGCTTTCTTCAGACCAATCAGCATTACTTTTTCAAGGCACCGGCAGGAAACCATTTTGACAAGTTGGCAAAACGGCCATGTGCAGTATTCTGGTTATAAAAGAAATTTCCTCTTACCAAATCACTAGGCAACGAGGAAAAGACACAACATTGATTATAGACTTTTTTACGCTTTTTGGCAAGGGAAAAGTGTCAAAAATAAAAATTTTTTTGAATTTTAATAAACTAAACTCTCTTTCTTGATACATTAAGAGATCCTAACCAGCATCAAAACAGATCATTTTAGAACAAGGTCTTTTCGTATCGGCGTAAACACATCGATTATAACGGCATCCTCCAGCGCTTCCACACCATGAATCACACCCTTGCCGGCATAAAAACTGTCGCCCGGTCCCAGTACATCCATCTTCTCTCCTACCCGCACTAGAAATTTTCCGCTGACAATATAACCGATCTGTTCGTGATCCTCATGGCAGTGCGGTTCTCCGATACCGCCTTTCTTAAAAAAAACTTTTTGCATCATCAGGGCACCGGAATAAGCCAAAATTTTTCGTTTAACCAACGGATTCACTTGTTGTGCTGTCATATCACCGTTTAAAAAGATCATTCCGACCACCCCGGCAACGACACGGTCGCCTGATAATTGGAATAGTTGTACAGCGGATTCCTTTTCGGTTTATACAACCGGCCGGTTTTCGGATTATCCGCCTGCGTATACACCCAGAGCGCATGAGGATTCCATACCACAATCTCGTCCCGGCAATCGCCGGTAATGTCCAGTACCGCATTGCACATGTCGGGATGACCGTCATCCGGAAAAATCACGACTTTGCGGCCCCAGCCGTCGTACATGCCTCCCTCGTCCACATTTGGATTATGCAGAAAAAACTCTTCCGAACCGCCGGTCCAGTTCACGGGAAGACACATACTGCCGTACTGGTTGGGTTCAAAATCATGATAAATATCACCGGCAGAATCATAAAAATGCACGATGCCCTGGTTGCCCCAGAAATTGATGGAAACGATTTCCAAGCCCGGCAAATCATCGCGAAAATTTGCCGCAGCGGGATTTTGCACGTGGCCGAGATAGTGATGCCGGTATATATGACCCTCCAAATCGTAAAAAAGCATTCCTTCATCACTGGCTGCGTTAAAAATAACGGGGCCTCTTTCCGGATTCAGCACCACGACGGCCACACCGTCGGCATGGTCCTCAATTTTATCGTCCAGACTCCATATTTTTCGACCGCCATGATCAAAGAGGGAATAACCAATGGCAATTTCATCTCTGCCGTCATCATCCACATCGTAAGCAAAGGGATAATGGCCTGTTTTACACGAATCGTGCCACATCAATTCAAGATGGCTGTCATACGCCCAGACGTACCGGTAACGGTCCTTGATGATCAAATTCCCGTCGCGGCCGGCGCCGTCGAGATCGCAAAAAAACAGGCAGTCGCCCAGTATCCGTTCATACCGGTAACCGTTTCCCTGATAATCGGAAGTAAACTGAGGATGTCTGGGGGTGGCTGTTTTAAATTTTGTCTCTCCGGTCGCCCCTTCGGCGACGATAATCTCAAAATCTTTACAATAAACAACATCGGTTCTGCCGTCACCGTCAAAATCCAGTATTTGAAATCCCACATCGTTGGTCAAATGGGACTTCCAGGGATCGGGCACGCCGATCTGCCAGAGTAAATCACCATCAAAAGTCATGGCCGTCAGACAGCTCAGTTCGCTGTGACGGTCTTTAGGACCGTGATGCAATACCTGACCGATCAGCACATCGATCTGGCCGTCATTGTTCAAATCACCGAACCGCAGGTTCCGTCCAACACCAAAACCCTCGGTACTGATTTTTTTCCACAATACCGAGCTGGGATTGGCGGCTTGGAGTCTGGCCTCGGTTTCTTCAAATTTACTTTTGTCTTTCTCGTACTTTTCCCGGGCACTTGTCGTCATTTCGACACTCACCGAATGGAACTTTGCCGGTGTATCGGCGCATAGGCCGATTTTTCCCTGCTTGAATGTGGCATCCTCGGCTTTAAGAGCAACATCACCGATGTTTGCGGAAATTTTTTCACCGGACACGTTTATGGAAATTTTTAATTTCTCACCGGTTTCATATGCAATTGTATCTCTGGCGAGAATTTTTTCATACGGTTTTCGAAATGCCGTTGCATGTTTCACCAGCTTAAGAATCGCCTGCCGACCGTGAACACCGGCAAAATAGTAACACCGGTCGTTATGGTAGCGAAAAACCACACCCATCCGCCGTTCTTTGCCCAACGGCGTGATTTCAACTTCCAACATATAATCCCGCCAGAAACCGTCACCGGCGACCAGCATGGGATGGGCATGGATAGTACGGCTGTTTTCATAATTCTGCAGTATGTACCGGTCTTCCCTCTCCTGCCGGACAGACCATGCGCGCTGGAAAGCCGGGTCCCATGTAAAAGCGGACACCGCCCAATTCACCTTTGGTGCGGCTTCATTCAAATAATGATATTCGGTATGTGCGCCGATTGCGACCGATAACGGACCGCGGCGCAAACTGCTAAAATTATCATAAAAAACAACGACATTTTCCTGTGCGCTGATGGCAAAAACACAGGACAATACAAACAGTAAAACGATCGATTGTTTCATTTTCTCAATTACCTTTTTTAAACTTTCTCCGTTCCGCCGGGTCGAGGTGAATGACCAGAGGTTGTGAGGCGGAGAGTATTTCATTTATCGTTTGTTCATGTTCGATTTTGTAACACAGGCCCATGGTAAAGCTGTCAGGTATTTTGGTCATATATTTTTCCAATCCGTTACGTCCGAATCCAAAAACCGTCATTTCCCGGTTCATGGGCCAGTATGAATCGATGGCCTCATCGTCGTCGTGGTGGACAAAAAAGATTTTATGGCGGGTTTTGCCGTCTGCAAAATAAATCCATTCGCCGGCTGTACCGTCCGCGACAATGTCGCCTTCCCATTTCTCTGCCGCTGTGGTTTTGATTATTCTTGAGCCCATGGGACGAACGATATAATCAGACTCTTCCTCCAGCGCTCCACCGGGTGTACCCTCATATAAAAACCAGTAGGGCTTGCGCATTTCTAGAAAAGTCATCCGCGCACAGGTGGGAAAGATATCCCACAAACAGGCCATCTTTTTATCATCGGATTGGGAGTAAATCGTCGCCTTGACAGGGCCTGCACTCAGTATCCGGCTCCCGGATACGGTTTTGCCCGGATGACAATACCCTTCCGGATACCCCGAGTTAGGCGTTCCACGGTACATACCACCTGAACCGCTCAGGGACTCTTGCCCGACACCGGGATTATAACTGAGCCAGTCGTTGCCGTCCCGGTCCTCCAGGCTGGCAAAACCCGCCCCCTTTTTATGATAATAATAAACGGCATGGGGTGTTGTGATTTTGTAACTCTCCTGCCCCTCGTGCTCGGGTATTTCCTGAATCTTAACCAGGGATTGAAACTCAGGCATGTTTTTGTCGAGTGAGCCTAAATAAATAAAAAAATGAAAAAAATGATGTTCGGGCAATGGGTCTTTTAAAAACAGCGTCAGTACACATTTGGCTGATGATTGGTTTTGCAGGGCAAACAACGGATCGATTTGAAATGGAATATCCCCATCGATAACCTTCCCCGATGAATCCACCCGGACAATTTTAAAACTTGACAGATCGATCGAATCAACGGCGATCTGTTGTTTTAATATACTTAAATCCAGATCAACCTCTACCGCAACATATTGCCGGTGAAAATCTCCTGCGCCGATATGTAATGGTATCCGGAAATTGAATGGATACGGCCAGCGGTTTTTCACCGATTCTTGTGTATCGGTATTAACGGTATATACCGGCGCGTCTTTGTGTTCTCCTGCGTTGAAAGTGATAGGAGCATCAACAGTCCGGTTTTTATCAAGTGTCCATTGCGTTACATCACGCTGTGCGGAGACAGACATCGCCGTTACCATCATCCAGAATGCAAAAAAATCGGCGTTAATTTTATACATAAATCCTCCGGGTACAAAAAAATTTTTTCACTTCCCGGAGGTGAAATTCCACCTCCGGGAGGTGTAACACAACAGGATAATTATACAATTTGAAGGTATAAAAGTCAAGAGGGATAAATAATTGGATATCCCCCAAAATTTAACCTTATTACCTTATTAATTCTAAATAAAATAAAAATAAGGTAATAAGGTTGATTCCTTGGTTTATTTTTCTTTTTTGTGTTCAAAAATTTTTCCTTTTTTATTCCTTTATGTGTGATTGCTCGCGCTGAGCCGCAGAGCCGCAGAGGGAAGCACAAGTCAAGAATTTTGTCAAATTTTTAGTTTTTTGATCATAAGTCGATAGAAAACAAACCGACAGGAGAGCCTTGCACTTTAATCCAAATGATCTGTGAAAAAACTCTGCGCCACTGCGGCTCAGCGCGAGGTAAAAAAATCATACTTTTGAAATCATGGTTGATTTTTTCGGTATATTTATCAATATAAAAGAAAATATTGGGGGATACCCTGCGTAATGTATAACATGCTTTTAATTGAACATACGAAAAAAATAAATACAAAGCGTCTCGAAGCGATGGCCCATCCGGGGACATAAAGTCAAAATACTCGTAGAAATCGAAAATGAAAAACCATTTGTTTTTTATTACAATATTTCATAAAATACAGAAACGATATGTCAATGTCAATTCCATTGGCTGACAAAAAATAAACTTTACTCAGCCATTATTAACAAGGGGATTTCATATTATACATTTTGTAACAACATTTACAGCAAGGATATTACTCTTGATGAACTTTCAACAAAATTACTACTAAATTGAACGTGCAGTCACGATTAAAAAGTACTGGAGGACACTGAAATGAAAACTTTAAGGACTTTTGTATTGGTGATAACCTGATTTACTTTGAAATCTTACACTCAAGCACCCACCTTTTCCTTCAACACCGCTAAATCCCTTTTCACCCTGTTTAATTTAACGGCCATAATGACAACATAAACAAACAGGGCCATCCAGATGACGGCATAGGCAAAAAACAGATAACTCATATATTTTATCCTTTGTATAATTTTGATTTCAGAAGCGCCAGTTCTTTTTCAGCGTACGTTATACCGGTGCGCAGTATCAGCAGTGTTACAAACAACAGGGTAAACGCACCGATACACACAAACAAAGTCGTCAGCATACGCGGATCGAGTCCCGAACCGCTGCCGCCGGCAAAAACCGGCTGCGGATGCAGGGTACGCCACCAGCGAATGGACATATAGACGATGGGTACATCCAGGAATCCGATAATGCCGAAAACCGCTGACAGACGTGCGGCTTTTTCTTCCGATGGGATTTGTCTGCGCAGCATCAGATACGCAATATAGATCAGCCAGAGCACGAATGATGTGGTGAGCCGGGCATCCCAGGTCCAAAAAGTGCCCCACACCGGTTTTGCCCATAACGGCCCGGTTAATAAGACAATGGTAATAAACAGCACACCGATTTCAGCCGCACAAACAGCCAGGGTATCCATTTTGGCACTGCCGTTTATTAAAAATATAATACTGGCGATACAAACAATAAAAAAAGCCAGAAAGGCGCTCCACGCTGAGGGTACATGAAAATAAAAGATACGCTGCACATCACCCATGGAGATTTCGGTCGGTGCATATAAAAAGGCGAAAAAGAGCGCCGCTAAAATGGCGCACCCGGATAATCCGATCAAAACAATCAAAAGAGAATTGCTATTTTTCACTCATTCTCCTATTCTTCAAAAACATATTCATACAGCAGAAAACAGGCAATCAAAAAAACCGCATCAAATCCAATTAACATTTTAATCCATCCGCTGATTTCGCCCAAGGAACTTCCTGCCAGAATTTTAGCGGTACTTTTGGACGCAGCCAGTACCACAGGTACGGACACCGGAAATAGCAGAATCGGAAGCATCACCTCGCTGGATTTTGTATGGGCTGAAATGGCTGAAAAAATCGTCCCCACTGCGGCAAAGCCTGTTGTCCCGAGAAAAAGCACCAACAACAGAGCCGGGAAATTGATGTCCGGAGACATATCAAACAAAACCCAAAAAATCGGAAGAGTGATTGCTTCTACCAGCATCATAAAAAATATATTGACGATCACTTTGGCGATATAGATATAGCTTTTATCTATGGGACACAATATCAGCCCCTGTATCCCTCCCTGCTCCCGTTCCCGGCCGAACGACCTGGCCAATCCCAGATTACCTGCAAATATAATCAAAACCCACAAGACTCCGGGAATCGTCAATTTTGTCTGACTATCACCCGGTTCAAAAACAAAATTGAAAATCACCACCACAATCAGTGAAAAAACCAGCATGGAGGAGATAACTTGCTTGTCACGCAGTTCCATCAACAGGTCTTTGCGAATGATGGCGAATATTTGTGATAAAATTTCCATAAAACTTAATTTGTTAATTTGTTCGTGATCTGCTCCAAACTTATGGCTGATGCGGCGGTATCCTGCGATAGAATCCCGTTTTTGAGCAGTAAAATACGGTTCGCATGATTTTTGGCGTATTCCAGATCATGGGTAGCCAGTAGAACGGTAATGCCGTTCTTGACATTTTCATTGATTAGGTCCGTCAGCAATCCGGCGGCATGAACATCGAGTCCGGTAAAAGGTTCATCGAGCAGTAGAATTTTCGGCTGATGCAGAATCGCACGAGCCAGCGAAAGGCGTTGTTGCATACCGCGGGAAAAAATCGACACCAGGTCGTAACGCCGCTCCCAAAGCCCCACTCTCTTCAATAACTGCGCGATGTAATGCCGCTTGTCCGGTATCCGGTACATATCGGCGTAAAATATAAGATTCTCCTCGGCTGATAATTGAGGATATAAAAAAGAAGAGTGACTCATCACCCCGATGATTTTACGTATTTTGATCGAGTTTTTTTTAACATCCAGTCCGTTCATCCAAACACCACCGCAGGATGCGCGGGAGAGTGTGGACAATATTCGTACCAATGTTGTTTTGCCGGCGCCGTTCACACCCAGCAGAGCCGCATATTCACCCTCTTTAATTTTAAATGAAACCTGAGAAAGCGCCTTTTTGAAGCCAAAGTTTTTTGTCAATCCTTCAGTGCGGATCATTTTTTTTATTTTTCCGTCCGTTTTTTTCCCGCGTGACATAAACAATCAGACCGGCCGAAAGCAGCACAAAAGCCGCAAGGATTGTCACAGCCGGGGAATCCTGAGGAGAACCGGCATTCTTTAGCCGAAACTCGATCTTTTGTCCCGCTTTCAGTTCCTCAGCACCATACCGTCGGAATTGACTGCCGCGAATGACAAAGTCACCATAGTCCTGAAGGTCATCGGAAAAAATAATCATCCGGGGATCGCTGATAAAAAAATTCAGGTTGCGGGTCGGGTAGTCAATATTGAATACAATCCGCATCCGGTCTTTGCGCCAATTATGCGCCCAGCTATAAACAATATGGCGATGTCCGGGCAAGGCGATACCCAGATCATAAACAAAGCCGTTTTCCCCAACAAGGTCATTGCCGAACATTTCCGAAAGCGGTGTAAATTCCTGTGCACCGGCAGGCAGTGAAAATCTGAATGTCGCTTCGCGCCCCCCCGGCATTTTTACGGCGCCGGTGACGGCAAAACTGCCGGGATTGTTCATTATCCGTGTTTCCCGGAACAACGCACCCCGGCCTGAATGTTCAATAAATACATGATGCATCGTCGTCGTCACACCGGCGGCATTATGAGACGAATCGTATACCACAATTTTGTGTTGTTCTGAAAATAATAGATTGTATCCGGAAACCATTCGGCTGTAATAACGCACGCCGTCAAAATCTACAGAGGCGATATAATTTGCCGAATCCTGTGGTTCGACAGTAAATCTATAAAAACCATCCGTCCCGGATTTAACCTCGTTGAGCTCGGACGGAGTGAGGGCACCCTTGAGAAAAACCTGCAAATGCACGGGTATATTTTCCACTCCGACACTGTCACGTGAGGCGTTTAAAACAACTCCCTGGAAAACGGTTTCGGCAAACAAACTGCCGTTAATCAAAAATAGAATAATTATTTTCTTCATTTTTTTTACCATGTTAAAAAACGGCAGCACCACATTTGGGGCAAAAATTATCGGACCGTTGCAGATTTGCGCCGCATTTCGCACATTTGGCAGGACCTCTATTCGCTTTTCCATCGCTCTGTTCTTTGGCCAGCTTGTCCAGAACAGCATTTTGATCCGTAACGAGTTTTTGGTATTCCTCCTCATCGAGTTTTCCGGTCTCCAGGTCAAATTCGAGGTCCTGAAGGATGCCACGAATGAACTGAGCCTCATTTTTATTGCTGATATCCGGGGATGATAATCCGCCTTTGTATTTTCGAACAAATAAAGGATACAAAACATATCCGCACATCAACACGGTTATAATCAGGCCTATATACATAAAAACCGTCCGTTAAAATTTAAACTTTTTGGGCGCCATTGCAATAAAAACACCGGCAATCATAAAGATTCCGCCGATCCATATCCACAGGACCAGCGGATTGATCAACATACTGATTGTGGCGGCCTGGGAATCGAGATCATAATCAGCCAGTATAACATACAAATCTTGTTTCAAAGACGATCGTATTCCGACTTCGGTGGCAGGTTGAAAATTGGGGTGAATATGTTTTTCAGACCGGATGGGTCCAACGAATTTTCCGTTTTTATAAACTTTAAAAATCGCGGCATCGATAAACATCCCTTTGGATTGGGACCGGGTCAATCCGGTATAATCCAGTCGAAAGGATCCATTTGAAATAGAATCTCCGGGTTTTACAGTCGCGTATGTTTCCGTCGAAAAGGAGGAAGAACCGACGATCCCTAAGAAAAACAGCAGAATTCCAAAATGTACAATATAACCGCCGTAACGGCGTTTGTTTTTGGCGGTAAGGCTAAGGAGCGCAAGTAAAAAATTCGAATTTTCCCTGCGGCGCCGGACAAGAATACCGCGTATATAATCGACCAAAGTAGCCATTACGGCAAAAACGGTAATGACCAGAGCCAATAATGGTTTCATTTGTCTGGCCCCGGCAGCATAAAGGACCGGAACAGAGACAATTGCCGTTATACCGGGAATTAAAACATTGGCAAAAATTTTCCTGCCGGACGTCGCCCCCCACGATAACAGGGTACACACACCGATAAGCAGAAAAATAGCCAGTCCGATGGGGGTGGCCATTCGGTTGAAAAATTCTGCATTTACGGTCATTTTCTCGCCGCCCGCCAGTTCAGAGAGGGTCGGCATAATCGTACCGATAAAAACACCGACAGTCAATGCAATAAAAAACAAATTGTTGAGCAAAAAACTCATTTCCTTGGAAAACCACGCACCGATATTTTTTTCACCCTTGAGCAGCCGGGCCCGGTAAACAATTAAAATCAACGAACCGACGATAACAAGGGCCAAAAAGCCGAGAAATAACGGTCCCAGATTTGAAACACCAAAGGCATGCACGGATGAAATTAAACCGCTGCGGGTCACAAATGTGCCGAAAATGGTCAGCGCAAAAGTCAGGACAATCAGGGACATATTCCAGGTCTTTAACATCCCCTTGCGTTCCTGAACGATGATGGAATGCAGAAAGGCCGTTCCAGACAACCAGGGCAGCAAAGACGAATTCTCGACAGGATCCCACGCCCAGTAGCCTCCCCAGCCCAGTTCCACATATGCCCACTGCATTCCCAGAATATTACCGATGGTGAGAAAAAGCCAGGAAAACAGTGTCCAACGGCGGATAGACACAATCCATTGTGAATCAAGCCTTCCGGTCAGCAGTGCGGCGATGGCAAACGCAAACGGAACGATAAATCCGACAAATCCCACATACAAAGAAGGCGGATGAAAAATCATCTCCGGATTCTGAAGCAGCGGATTTAATCCGTGTCCGTCGGCAGGGACAAAAATATTACGTTCAAAGGGATTGGATTTAAAAACCAGAAGATAAAGAAAAAAGAAAATGACCAGATTAATAACCGCCATGGTATAGGGCAATAGTTGTGGATTTCGTTTTTTGTTCTGCAACAGTACAACAAGTGCAAAAATAACCAGCAGCCATCCCCAGAATAAAAGTGAACCGGCCTGTCCTGCCCAAAATGCGGCAGCGGTATAAAACCATGATAACGATTTATTTGAATATTGAGCCACATATAAAATACTGAAATCTCTAGCAAACAATGCATAAAACAGTGCCAGAGATGCCGTAGTCATCAGGGTAAATGTGCCGTATACTGCCCGGTGTGCACTCTCCAACAGCGCCCGTGAAAACTTTATTCGCGCCAGAAAATATGTAATCGTTGAAAAAGCCGATAAAACCAGAGCCAAAGCGAGTGCGTGGTATCCGATATATACCAATGTTCCTATCCTATCGTTGGGTTAAAAAGTCTCCCGCCGGAATTAGCCAATACAGTGATATTCGATAAATGTAGTAATTTATTCCCCCACGTGCAATAAAAATTGAACCAGGGTATGTAATATCTCAGTTATGGGTGGAAGGTGCGACGCACCGGCTCTCGACATCTGTCAAAATTTTAAAATTACATATATTTGGCAAA
>JAFGEC010000011.1 GCA_016931775.1 Candidatus Zhuqueibacterota bacterium
ATTAATATTTCTTATCTCGTCGGTAGTTTTGACATTAATAATATTAACGGTGGAATTAAAATGCAGCACATTGAGGGTTCCGGCTCGGCGTATGCCCTCAATGGCAACATGAACCTGGTTTTTGATAAAAACCCAACAGAGGATTGTTATATTGGTTCACTCAATGGAGAGATCAGAGTTGTATTTAAGCCACTATTGGCAGCCGAATTCAAACTGAATACCTTTAATGGTGAGATTTTTACAGATTTTGAATATGAGCACATGCCGCATAAACAAAAAGTTCAGCAAACAACCGGAAAAAATATGTGGAAATTCGACAGATCGACACACATTCAGATCGGCCGCGGCGGACCGCAGATCGAACTGGACGGCTTTAACGGTGACATGTACATTCAAAAGACAAGGAGCTAGACCAATGAAACAAATATTTTTTACACTGTTTTTTTTAACAGCACGCATTTTACTCAGTCAGGACGTTGTGGACCGATTAACGGTGCCTTTTAGCTCACCTGATAAAGAGGGATTTGTATCCATCGATTTGGTCAATGGAAGTATCACTGTAGAGGGATACAACGGCAAGGAAGTTCAAATCGAGGCAAGGCCACGACTGGAAAAGGTCGAAACGGAATCAACGAAAAACGGCATGCGGCGAATAAGCTTTGACGCCACCGGACTTGAGGTAGAGGAAGACGACAATAAAATGGAAATTGACGTTGAATCGTGGAAGCGTACCATCGATTTACAAGTTAAAGTTCCGGTTTTATGCTCGCTCAAATTAACCTGCGTCAACAACGGTGATATCACCGTTAAAAATATCAAAGGTGAGATTGAGGTGGAAAATATAAACGGAAAGGTGACAATGACGGATATATCCGGTGCAGTGACCGCGCACTCTCTGAACAAGCAACTCAACGTCATCATGACCAATGTACAAAAAGATAAATCCATGTCATTCAGTACATTAAACGGCGATATTGATGTAACCCTGCCTGCTTCAACTCGTGCAAATGTAAGAATTAAATCGGAAAATGGTGATATCTACAGCGATTTTGACATGGAACAAATCGAAAGGCCGAAAGAGACGATAGAGGAAAGTAAGGACACAGGAGGTAAATACAAAATTAAGATAGATAGATCTCTCATATTGAAAATTAACGGTGGTGGACCCGAAATTATGTTCTCATCATTTCAGGGGGATATTTATATTCGGAAACAACAGTAGGTCGCCCATAGAGAGGAAAGTTAGATAAAATAGTTAAAAAAAAGTTTGGCCACGAATTGATATCTATGAAACGGGGATAAACAAACGTAATAATGAAAGAATTTCAGCCGTTCTTATTACAACAAAAAATTCAAATGTGATAGAATTTAAACCCGATACTCGTCCTAACCATCTGTAATGATCAATATCAATTCGTGGCGCAATTTATTAATTAATATTTTTTCTAAATCAAAATTGAAGGTGATGAATATTATTTGACGGCACGATTCTATATTGAAAACGGATAAAAAAAGTTAACAGACAACCGGAAATCAAGGTGCTTTAAAAGTATCAATTTGTTTTCTAGCCGGCGCTGACGGCTGAGCGCCAAGTCGGGTTACTGATAGAGTCGCAGCAATATTCGCAAACTTGATGGACTGTTCAATAGATCCTGTTTCCGCAAGAGCAACCGCAAACGCACCGTTAAAAACATCACCAGCTGCTGTGGTATCCACAACTTCTACATCGGGAACGGGAAAAAGCTGTTTGGAATCCTTTGTAACCAAAAGCGCACCTTGTTTTCCCAATGTCACAATGACCGTTTTAACACCTCGGTCAATTAATACTCGTGCACCATGTTCCGCCGTATCGGAATCGATAATCGGGATATCAGTCAGTAATTCGGTTTCATTTTCATTGGGAGTGAGAATATCAATGTTACGCAATAAAGCATCCGGTAATTGTTGTGCAGGTGCCGGATTCAGAATGACTTTAACACTGTTTTTTGAGGCCAACCAGGCAGCCGCCATGATGGTTTCCAGAGGCGTCTCCAGTTGCATAAGCAGGATATCCGCACTTATAATAGCATCCTTGGCATTTTCAATATCTTTGGGTGATAATTTTGCATTGGCACCTGAGGCGACGGCAATGCTGTTTTCGCCGGTTTCATCTACAAAAATAAGCGCAGTCCCGGAGGGTGCATCAGTATCGCGAAAGACATATTTGGTGTCGATAAGATCGTTTTGGAATCCTTTAAGTGCCTGGTCACCTAAAATATCAGATCCAATTCGTGCGATAAAAGTGACGTTTCCGCCCGCGCGTGATGCTGCGACAGCCTGATTGGCACCTTTACCGCCGGCCGCAGTTGAAAACAAACCCCCGAGAATTGTTTCGCCCGGTCGAGGAATTCGAGGAACTTTGATAATCATATCGGTATTGGAACTGCCGATCACAGTAATTTTCACAATAACCTCCTCAGACTCAAATAGTAACACGTATCGCCAACCGACTAGTTGGCACCGCTGAAAATAATCAAACCTAAACCGATGATAAACGAAATAAACATCACAGCGAGCATTCTGCTGGTTCCCGACGGCGCGTTTTTAAATTCTTTCCAGATAAAAACTCCCCAAAAAGCCGCAACCATTGTTGCACCCTGGCCAAGTCCGTATGAAATAGCAGGACTGGTCACACCAGAGGCAATAATATTAAAGGACATGCCCAAACTCCAGATAGCGCCGCCCAAAATTCCAATCATATGCAATCGTGGTGTACCTTTGGAAAAATAATCTTTTAACGGTACAGGATCACCGACAAAGGGTTTTTTCATGATGATAGTGACAAAAATAAAGTTGGATAAAAGCAAACCCAATGAAAAAATGACGACGGCCGTATAAGGTGTAAGCAGACCAGGGGCCGGAGCGGCAAAGTCGGGCGCCATTGAATCGGCCACAAATCGGTAAAAGAATCCCATGGATATACCCGCAATGACTGAAATGATTAATCCCTTGGCTGTGTTCTTTTGTCCTTCACCGGGAATTTTCCGATACGCCATCGCATCGATCACGATGGCGACGACAATAAGAGCAACACCGGTAAATAAAAGGACGGGATTCCCTTTGGTGTTTTTAAAATAATTTAATAATACACCCTGAACCAATGCAATCCCAATACCAACGGGAAACGCGACAGCCATTCCGGCAATATCTATAGCGGCTACCAGCAGGATATTGGCTAAATTAAAAATAATCCCTCCTAAAAATGCAGTCCCAAGCGCCGTTATCGTCGCTTGACCGAGATCGGTTAAAAATCCTCTGCCTAAAGAACCAAGGCTACCCATAGTAGTCGCCAGTACGAGTGCCAGCAACAGCACACCAATCGCATAATCCCAATAAAAAAGCTGAAAACGCCATTCCTTGCTGGACAGTTTCTGCGTATTGGCCCATGAACCCCAACATAACATCGTGATAAAACACATAAAAACAGCCACCGCATAAGATGTGATAACGACCATTTCAGCCTCCTCTTTCTAAAAGTAATTCATATGGTGTATAAAAAAAGACGTCTTATGTACCAAAGAATAATGTTTCACGCTTTTCTCATGCCCACTTGGCCTTATCACAACATAGTGAGTAAGGCCAAATGGACAAAAAAGTATTATGCAGGGATTATTACCCGGTCATATTGCCTCATTTAATGAAAATCATCTTTTTCATATCATAAAAGGAGCCTGCCCGGATACAATAAATATAAGTGCCACTGGGCAATTCGCCGGCATTAAAAATTACATCATGTGGACCTTCAAATTGTAACGCATCGACAAGGATTTTTACTCTCCGCCCGGTTATATCAAAAACCTCCAACTTTGCATGAACGACATCAGGTAAATTGTAGCTGATTGTCGTCGTCGGATTAAATGGATTCGGAAAGTTTTGGCCAAGCTCGTAATTTGATGCGACGGCATCGGAACCAAATCTTTCATCCTCCGGAAGAGGTTTCGGTAAACCGGTTTCCATTATGGTCACATTATCGATGTAAATCGTAGTTGTATTACCGCCAATATGGAATTTAAATTTAGCGTTCGGATCCGTTACATCGCAATCAAAAGTAAGAGGTCCATAAACGGCTGCCGATGTACCGACGTTAATGCCGTAATAAACCCAGTAGTTTGTATAAGGATCCGTGGTCTGTTGAAAAGTCAATTGTATTTCCTTCGGTGCATCTGCTTTTGCTATAAAAGTCACTTCATAAGTTTTACCGTTCTCGACACCGAATGTTTGTTCAAATTGAATATGCCAATTTTCCGTTCCGCCATTGGACATGGTAATCCGCGCGGCGTTGATTCCGGAAAGTCCGGCACCAGTCACAGCCGTGACAACGGCATCAGCTCCGCCATTGTTATCAATACTCCAGTAATTTGTACCGTCATCAAATTCAGGATTCATTACAAGGTTACTTGTGGGACTGCTACCGCCGGCCTGTACCACCAATCCAACGATTGACTGTCGGTTGACATTTGAATGGGTCACACTGGGTGTTTCATTTGCACCCGTGGCGGATTTATAGCCGGCCACACCATCTGAAGAACTAATAGCGAGCTCAATGGCTTCTGTAAAACCGTTTGCCGTGCTGTATGTACCGGTATTGCCACAGGTTGCGGCCAAAATGACCATATCGCCTTCATTGGTTGATAACGACAAAGTCGATACCGAGGCTGAGGTACTGCTGTTACCTGCCGTACTACCGACAGGAGCTGATTGATTAACACCGGTGAGGAAAACACTCGTATATCCGGGATTTTGAGCCGGAGTGGCGGACCAGGAGGCTGTAAATGAGCTGTTCGAAGCGGCGGATATACCTGACTCATTTAATATAAAAATCGCAGTATAGGCGACATAGCCTGAACTTGCACTCTGCTCATAAACCTTTGTCATGGATTGACCGCCGTAACTGACGGAATTCAAACTGATCGCACCGGAGTGCTCCACATGTGCAGTAAGCACCAGAAGCCGGTTCGTACCCGAGGCAGCCGTATGGCTTGTCCCTGATGTCCATGAACCGGCAATGGCAACAGTACCACCACCTGAACTTCCGGCTTGCACTTCAATATCAATTGAACTGGAGGTTGTAATCGCGCCAAGGTTGTCGGTAGCTTTAGCGGTCAATGAGTAATTTCCCTCACTCACATTATTCCAACTGTACTGGTAAGGGGAACTTGAATCTTCCCCCAGTTTGGTGGAACCGTTAAAAAATTCCACCAGCGTCACACTGCCATCGGGATCGGATGCGTTGGCCGTTATGGTAATGTTTGCAGGTTCGGTAAAAGTTTCGCCATTAGAAGGTAACGTAATGGAAACACTGGGAGGTTGATTGGGCGTCGTAAATATCATTCGGTTCACATTAAAACTGCTGCCATCCATGAAAAGCCGGAGTACGTGTTCACCCTGTGATAGCTGAATACCGGTTTTATAGATAGACGTCCAGTTCTGCCAGTCTCCCGTACTCGGAACACTCATAATACCGGTCACATCATTTCCATCAATTTCCACATGCAGACTGCTCGAACCTGTCGGGCTGCGTGCAATCCGTATTTCCATATTATAATTCCCTGTAGATGCAACCGCAACTGTATACTCAAGCCATTCCCCTGTGCTGATCCAGCCCACATTATAGCCGCCTTCACTGCAATTTTCGATATCTACATCTTCGGAACGGTACTGACCTCCGCTGTTTCCCGAATCCGTATCATGATAAGCGACGCCTTCTCCACCGGTATCGTAATTCTCAGCTTCAATTGTTCCGGGTATTGAAGCCGGTGTGCCGCCATAGGGTGCCTGTAAAACAACGGCTTCCACGGTGATATTTACAGGACCGGATGTTGTCGATGCACCATCATCGTCGGTAGCTTTGGCCGTTAGTGAATAATTACCTTCACTCACATTATTCCAGCTGTACTGGTAAGGGGAACTTGAATCTTCCCCCAGTTTGGTTGGACCATTGAAAAACTCCACCAGTGTCACACTGCCATCGTAATCGGATGCATTGGCCGTTATGTTAATGTTTGCAGGTTCGGTAAAAGTTGCGCCGTTTGAAGGTGACGTGACGGAAACACTGGGAGGCTGATTGGGAGTAGAAGACGTAAATGAAATTCTGTTTACATTAAAATCACTGCCATCCATAAAAAGACGGAGGACGTGTTCACCTTGTATAAGATTAATATCAGTTTTATAGATTGAGGTCCAGTTCTGCCAGCCTCCCGTACTTGGAACACTCATAATACCGGTCACATCATTTCCATCAAATTCGGCATGCAGACTACTCGTTCCTGTCGGGCTGCGTGCAATCCGTATTTCCATATCGAAATGACCGGTTGAAGCCACATCGACTGTATACTCCAGCCACTCACCCATATTAATCCAGCCGACATTGTAGCCGCCTTCACCACAATTCTCAATATCGACATCTTCGGAACGGTACTGACCGCCGCTGTTACCTGAATCGACATCATGGTAGGCAACTCCTTCTCCGCCTGTATCGTAATTTTCGGCTTCAATGGTTCCGGGAATTGAAGCCGGTGTGCCGCCGTAGGGGGCCTGCGACGGAGAGCTCGCAGGATAGACCAATGAAAAGTGATTATTTTTAAATGACGTTGTCGCCGGACCCAAAGTCGTTAAGCTTCCGTTTGCATCCACTCCGTTTGACGTCCACGGAAAGGTCCCCTGATATCCGTTAGAAAGTGCATTCTCAAGCGCCTGAGTTATGGTTATCGGGATTTCACTCATGTCTTGCGCCGGACACTCGCCGACTACAACAGGTCTGTCGTTTATTTGATAGTCTGCCGGCGACAGCTCAAATGGAGAGCTGAACCATTCATGCTGCCATCCATAATAATGAACATGATAATAATCCAGGTGAGCATCCGAACTGCCGTAGGCAGCCTGCAATGCTGAATCGCTCCAGAAATTACCTTCATACAAATCACTTCCCCATTTTATACAGGCGGAGCCGTTTGTAACCAATACATCGCTATTTTGATGAATTGCAGCAGCACACATTGCAATATAACGCTGCAAGTCAATCCAAGGTAATTGACCACATTCAGAATTTTCATGCACCCATTCGATTTCATTGCAAAGATCAACCGAAAAAAAGTAAGGATTGCTCTCATAACGATTGACGAATGGCAGTAAATAGACATCAATAAATGATTGAATTGTCGCCTGGCTGCCGACCATATTTCGCCAACCTGTTGCATTAGCGCTCTTAAAGTGATCAAAGGATATCATTGTCGCCATAATATAAATACCTTTGTTCTGCGCAATTTGAAATAATTCATCACAATCATCCCAAAAAGCCTGAGGAACACCGGTCACGTAACCGGAGCTGTTGATATAAGGCGCAACATCTCCGTTGCAACTAAACCAAATCCTTGTTGAGTTAATACCATTATCTTGTAGTTCCTGGAAATGATTGTTCCACCAGTTATAATCAAAGCTACCGCCGAAATCATTCCAGTTATCCCAGGGTGTATTGGCTCCGTTCATCCATATTCGCTGGCTACCAACACGAAATTCGACTCCGCTGACCGTAATCTTTTGTGCATGGAGAATTGACAAAGAAAATATCAACAGTACACAAACAAGGAAAAATACAGTTAATTTAGTACGTATCAACATATCTAACCTCCATTCTTTGGATGAATGACATGCTTTTCCATCTTTGTGTTACATTTTATTTTCATTTCCTTAAAAGAATTTTATCCACATTTAATAAAATTGTAACAATACTTGTTTTCGATCCCCTTCTTTTTATTATAAAAGAAGGAAAGTTGATAAACAAATTTCAGCCTCATTGTTAATAATATAATTTTCATATCGAAACAAAACTAATAAAATTATACATCATAATACTCCGACAAAATAATTATACGTCCGGACGGTTTTTTTGTTAATCGTATGCTGATCGTTGAGCAGAATGTAGAATTGTCTAATACAATATGTATGATAAAAAACTATGAAATGCCAGATTCCAATCAGCGCGCAAATTTCGGAAAGTTACAAGATAATTTGACTCTTTTTTCTCCCTTTTTATAGCTGTAAGTGTAGCCAAAAGTGAGAAAATAGATATTTATTTTACTACCGAATTAATATGATCTTTTTCGAAAACATTCTTTCCGGTGTCCGCAATTGCACAAAATAGACGCCACTGCTGACCGATATTCCGTTTTCATCGCATGAATCCCAAAAAAGACGATGGGAGCCGAATAGTCTGCCTTTTTTCAAAGTTTTCACTCTACGGCCGATTATGTCGAAAACCGCAATATCCACATCAGATTCTTTAAAAATACGAACCTGTATAAACGTGCACTGATTAAAAGGATTGGGGAAATTTCGCAACAATTCAAAATCGATCGGCAATCCCTTGTCTTTTTTCCCAACGGTATCGGCGCTGATGTCCTTTTTCTTGGTCACGGTCCAGCATATTTCCGTTGCATCCCAACCGAATTGTCCGTCATATCCTTTATCAACAGAAAAGTAGATCCGATCATTTTCATCCAGTCCACCAATTTCGTATATTTCAGGACTCATAACCCAGTTTTGATCGTTGTAAACGGGAAATTGTGTGATCAGTTCCTGCATATGATTAAAAACGTAAAAAGTGACACTATTTCCCTCAGAACTTATTCGCCGTGCGCCGAGATTGGAAAGGAAATAACTGCCCTTGCGTACAACGATAAAACTGCAGACTGTTTTATTGTTGCTGTTCGGCGGGTGAAGCTGCAGATCGTATACGCCAAGTGGTTCCGGCACACTATGTTCAGTGGGATCATCGCCGCGCTTGATTGAATTCTTTCCGGCGTAGGGATAAGGTATATTTCCTTTGTTATTCGTCCAAAAATCCTGTACGCTGTTAAAACGTTCCGGATGCGGTCCTGCTTTAAAATTCTGAAATAACGCATCTCCGACGATGCTGTTACCACTCAAGGATTCATAAAATTCAATTCCGGCGACGAGTCCCGAATTATCATCAGCTACTGTCGCCTGGGGAAAACCAGCGGTTGTCTCTACATTATAAGAGTGCCAGACAAACTCTTTGTCTTCTTTCGGCATGCTCACAGTGATCCACACCGGACGTGAAGTGACGACCGCATTTCGATCATCCACCGCACGGGCAGTGAGTGTGTAAACACCTTCCTTCACGTTCTTCCATTTAAAAATATAGGGCTCATTATCCACACGACCGAGTTTTTCATGTTCCGAATAAAATTCGACATATTGAATAGTACCATCACTGTCCTGAGCATTGGCCTGTATTAAAATTTCAGCAGGCGCAGTAAAAGTTTGACCCAGTTCCGGTTTTATAATTGCGACATTAGGTAACAGATTTTCCACACCTGCCCAGGGCTCCGTCAGGGCATCAAATTCCAGCACTCGAAGTTGTTTGGTCACTTCACCGGAAATCCGGATACCGCTGGCCGACAGAGGTTCATGAAGTACAAAATCGATGATCTGCAACCCTACATCGGGATCAAAATCCCGTTGTTGATAAACACCTTGAATGGGTACCATCCATTCTCCGTCTGTACGTAATTGCACGGAAGCATTTTTATAGCCACCTACTCCCGATGCTTCAATAAAACGAATCGTATGAATAGAAACGGAACGATCATACTCCACAGTTAACGTGATATAATCATCTGCTCTGGAAACAAAATCCCGCACCTGACCGAACCATTCAACACCGGAAAAATCAAGTTCAAAACCATCGACAACAGCATCTAAATGATCACCTTTCGTGGTGCATTTTACTTTGATTATACCGTTCTTATAAAGAATTTGGTTGTTTACACTGCGCTGCGTTAGCTCATAAAGTGGATTATAAACAAGACCGCTTTCTTTATAAGGCGGAATGATCCATGACTCATCTCCCATTGAACCTCCCCCCTCTTGAACAATCAGGTCGATCACCGGAAGCATTCGCCGGGCCATATTAAAGAAGGTATCCTCTGCTTCAGAATCGTCGGGAAGATAATCAGGAAGGGCATCCCGCTTATGTGCGAAATGGTAGCGGTCGGAAAATTCACCCTGCCCTGGAAATATATCCGTACATAAACTATTGTAACCATAATAGAGTCCTAACAAACCGCCCATGGATGCGGTCGGATTATCGGAATCCCAGCCCGCCAATGTACCGATTCTGACGGTTTTTTTATAATCCATTTCACCGTATAAAAGACTCAATACGCTTACACCTAGATTCAGACCGGATTCTGTCCATCCTTGATAGCGAAATCCATAATCGGAATCGTTCCCCTGATAACGGATATACATTTTATCACGTGTGGATTCCCAATCGTCTGCATCAGGATTTGCTAGATAATCCTTCATGACAAAGTCAATGACATCGGCGGCTTTGGACGATTCGGGGATAAATTTCCGCGCTTCAGTAACCAGCCAGAGTGCCTGGTTGCGTTTCGGCATTCGTCTGTCAATAAGAGAAACCAATGAATACAAAATGACATGAAATTGAGCAGCATGTGAGGCGTAACCTGTAGATGTGGTTAAAATAGGCATATTGGCGATGGCCAAAGCTTTTTGCGGTATACCCGGCGCAAGAGCTCCGAAAAACTCTGTGGTCAATTGGGCATCGATGCGTAAGGCCAGGTCATTTGCCGCGAGCAATCCGGTAGACGGCGGCAGCACGCCAAAATCAAACAACCTCCGTGCCTTAGCGTTGGAAACCCAAATCCAGTTGTTAATATGTTTCATCCAACCATCGCGGATCATCTCCGGGGTCAATGTGGTTACCCTGTACTGATCGAGCAAATACAGATAAACGTACTCAATGTCCGTATCATCATCCGCCTCCCACGGATCGTTTGTCAGCGCATAATTAAAGGCACTCCAATCCTCATCAGTGTAAAACGGTGGACTTGTTTTTTTGCCCTCAGTCACGAGTCCGGTCCAGTTTGCAATACACTCGCCCAGCCACATACCATGCAGTTGATCAGCATAGTCTTCCCGCTCGATAATCCTGCTCTGGCTATATCCTCTCATTGTTAAAGAAAAAAGAACAGCTATAAACAGCAAAAAATTATACTTCATCCTTCAAAAACCCTTATATTCACTCCTTTATGGTGAATGATTCAATAATGCTCAAATAGAGACCATAATTAAATATACAGAAAAATTTCGAGACTACCAATATTAAAAAAAAAAAAACAGACGATCTTTCTAATTACTCAATCGCTGGCGGAAAATTTGTTCTCCACCAGTTATATTCTTCCGTTGCCCCAAGTGCGAAAGCACCCAGATCGTTCCTGCTACCGTCCGGATCGTTAGACTCAGCATCCGGTGATCCGGCATCTACTGCCGGCGAAGCGGATAAAAGACGAAAATCCAGTCCAGAGGCATTCACAAATCCTGGTTCAGCAGTGATGCCGTTCTCTCCGGCCACTGAATATACCCAGTCTTTTGCCCATAAGGACATGTAAAAAGGATTATCAACCGTATTGACATCGTATATCAGGTTATATTCGATAATGATATTTTTTTGTTCAAAGTCTCCCTCCTGATAATCGCCACTGTGCCCGATTTCAAAAGGTTTGTTTTGAGCAAAGATATTGTTGCGAATTAATACATCTTTGAGTTGAGTTGAAAACAAATAGCACCCGCCGGTCAGCCAGTAATTTGGGTCGCCGTTTGCGCTGCGTCCGTAACCATTTTGGTAAAAAGTATTGTTATATACATGGACGTTCTCCCGGGTATTATCATCCCCCCAGCGGGAAAAGAAAATACCGGTGGCGCGGTTATTGTACACCAGATTATGGTGTATTTTTAAATTTTTGGAATTGGGGCCATTTTCAGATGATATGGCGATACCGGCTTCACAATCATGCACGACGTTCGCATACATTTCCACATCTTCCAATACATCGAACCAGCCGTCAATATACAAACCTTGACGGTCACAATGATGCACGTAATTATGATGAACAATGCCGTGGACACACGTTTCTTTACAATCGATGCCCTCCTTTCGGCAGTCATAGACCAGATTATACGCCACCTCAAAATAATGAGGGCCCCCAATACTGATGGCTTCGTGCGGCGCTTCGTTACCGGTGAAAGGAGTCCAACTCATGTTTTCATCATTTGCGTTGATCACCGTATTACCCAGTATTTTTATATGGCTGCACTCCTGCCATGCGGCGATACCGGGACACAGGCTGTTGCGGCTGGTGCAATTGATGATATCGATATAATCGCTGTTGGCAATATTAAATCCCGACATGTGAGAGTTGGTTACATAGATATTACGAATTTGAATATAAGCGGCATTCTCGATTTGAAATACACCCTGATTATAGGGATATTGACTACTCGATCCGATATTTGCCGGTTGGGCGTCAAAGACGACTTTTTCACCCGGTTCCCCCCGAATGACAATGTTCTGTTTCGACGAGCCACGAGCAGTTATTTTAATCATCTCGTTTATGGTATAGTAACCCTTCAAGATCGTCAATGTCGTTCCGGCCTTGAGCTGTTGTACCGCATGGTGAATGGTTCGCCATGGTTTTTCACGGGTTCCCGGATATTCGTTACTTCCGCCGGGTCCGACAAAATATTCCGTACGTGATAGCGGTTTTTCCGGCTCAGTGGGATTGTTTTTTGAGCAGGCACAAAACAGGATAAAAAAAGAGACCGGCACAACGATCATAAAACGGCAGATTTTAACAACGCAATATATATTCTTGGCACCGAACTGATAATCATTCATGCTCCGGTTCCTTTTTGGTGTCATGAAATAACCTGAACAATTTCTTGACAATTTTTTGTAATTACCGTCCATTTTTCCTGTTGTATTAAATCCTTTTTGGCCACCCATGTTCCTCCGACAGCCAGAACCGTATCTATTGCAAGATAATCGGCCAAATTGTCCTGATTGACACCTCCGGTTGGGATGAACCGAAGCCCCGTATGCTTGTATGGAGCCGATATACTTTTGAGAAACGAAATACCGCCTGCTGCCTCAGCCGGGAAGAATTTTAATACTTTCATATCCATTGCGAGAGCGGCCTCAACATCGGTGGGCGTCATAACGCCCGGAGCAAAAGGGAATTTTTTATCCAGGGCACGGATGGCAATTTGTGCATTAAAACCGGGCGCCACACCAAAAACCGCACCGCAGTCGATGGCCTTATCCAGCTGATCCGGCGTTATAATTGTGCCCGCACCCAGTAAAATTTCGGGTCTTTCTTTTTTTATTATTCTCATCACATCAGCTGCCGCATCTGTCCGGAAGGTAATTTCCGCAACCGGCAGGCCACCGGCAATCAATGCATCGGCCAATTTTAATGCGTGATTTTTATCTTCTATTGCAATGACCGGAACAACTTTATATTGTCTGAGTTTAGAAAAAAAAGAACTGAGCATTATTGATTCTCCTCTAAAATATTCCGAGTTTTTTTGTAATTCCACCGGTCATTATGTGCAGTCTGATACAGGTGAATTCCGATTTGCTGCACTTTTTACTTTAGTTCAATTCCGCAGCCCACATACAAGCATCCCTTAACAACTGTTCCACACCTTTGCCTGTCAATGATTCCCGTGAATGTCCCAAAAGTGTCTGAAAAATTCTGCCCTTTCCATACTCGTATACAAAGGCTATCGGTTCATCATTACCTGTCGTTTTCGAATGGGCGGTCGCCAACACATGAATCTCCTCATCTCCCTGCTGCCGGAAGTACAATTCATCCACCGTTTCAAAATCCTTTAAATTCCTGCTTACAGGATGCTTTTTATCGACGATTGTAACAATAAAAGAACCGTATTCATCATGTCCGCTTTTCATTTGCCCCGTTTCAGGATCGGTCGTATGATCCCAGACACGGCGACAGATTTTCCGGTATTCAGGCCAGTCCGAATCCTCCGCTCCCGGCAAAGAAAAATGAAACGCGCCGTTGCTAAAGTGGATGATCATTAAGCCGCCGCCATCGGTAAGATAACGGACAAGACCCGATTTTGCGTTCTCACTCAAACCGGGACTTTGCCAGTTGCAGTAATTCAGCACCACAACATCATAGCCGTTCACACATAAATCTGAAAAAATTTCAGGATCTGTGCTGACATCGACCAGCCAGCCGCCGTTTTGTTTAAACACGCTGTGCAAGGCATCGGTGGTTTCATGCCATTTATGAGCCGGATGGTCGTTTCCGGTCAGGATGAGTATTTTGGGATATTTTTCTTGCTTTGCACATGCGGACA
>JAFGEC010000141.1 GCA_016931775.1 Candidatus Zhuqueibacterota bacterium
AACGAGAACAATTACGCCAATCAAATCAGTTTGCGCAATGTGGATTGCCGGAATGTGCCCGTACTGGTGCATTTTCGACGCAGTGATACCCGGACATATGGTGCCGGGGACATGTACAAAGTGAAAAATTTTACTCATGGCGTGCACATGGACAGTTTGAGCGCCGAACCGGTGATCGACACAAGGGCGGATATGCAACCGTTAATAGCAATGCCTCAATTTTCGCCGCGTGACATTCCGCGCCTCCCCGAAACCAGTGACTGGGTCAACATCCTGGACCTGGGCGTGGTGGGTGACGGCAAAACGGACAATACACAAATTTTTCAAGAAGCGGTAAAAAAGTTTACCAATATTTATGTACCGCAGGGCTGGTATGTGGTTTCCGAAACCATCACCCTCAAATCCGGCACACGCCTGATCGGTCTGAGTCCCATTGCGACCCAGATTATGTTGCTGGAGAGTACGCCGGCATTCAGCGGATTTGGCCCACCCAAACCGCTGATCGAGGCACCGGCCGGTGGCCACAACATTGTCACCGGTATCGGACTCAATACCGGCGGTTACAATTACCGAGCCGTGGCGTGCAAATGGATGGCCGGTGAAGACTCGTATTTGAACGATGTCAAATTTATCGGAGGGCACGGTACTATGTCACGCGGACCGGAAAACCGGGACAACCGGCGCCGGCCCGGAATCAGTTCTCCGGAGGAACCGGTCTACGACCGCTGGCACGACCGGGCTTGGGACAACCAGTACTGGAGCCTGTGGATCACCAACGGTGGTGGTGGAACATTCAAGGATATCTGGACGGCGAGCAGTTATGCCACCAGCGGTATCTTTGTCAATAATACCTCGACACCCGGCAGGATATATGCCATGTCCGTCGAACACCATATCCGCAACGAAGCACATTTTAAAAATGTAGCCAACTGGAAGCTCTATGCCTTTCAATTTGAGGAAGAATACACCGAAGGCCCCGACTGCCAGCCCATTGAATTACAGAACTGCCGCAATCTCATATTCGGCAACCTCTATATGTTCCGTACCATCAGATTGAAAACACCTTATCCGTATTCTGTTCGAATATGGAACTGCCGTGACATTGAAATGCTGAACGTGCATAATTATACACAAATCAAATACACGACCGACTTGCCGGTATACGATATGAACAAAGATTTAGATGTACGGCCGTGGGAATTCACCCGGCTTTACATCACCGGCGATGAGAAACGCCGTACGCCATTAAAATTCGAAAAAGGCATGGTAAAAAAACTGGCCACCGGTTTTGAATTTGCAGAGGGCATTGCCCGCGACAGTAAGGGCCACGTCTATTTTTGTGAACAGCGCATGCGACGTATTTATAAGTGGGATTGCGAAAAAAATACCCTGTCCATGCTCTCCGAAATGCCGTGGCAGCCGTTGTCATTGGGATTCGACACCCAGGACAATCTGTTGGTTATTTTCAGATACGATCCCCAGCCCGGTTATCTCATCGACGGCAAACAGGAAACCGTGCCTACCCTCTCCGACGCCGGCGGCACCTCGTTCAGCGGGTGGGGTAACTCGGGATTTGCCACCTGGGTTTATTCGGTCAATCCTGAAAATCCTGAAGGGACCATTCAATTACTCCCCCGGATTCCAATGGGCTCGATTCAAAAAGTTGCCAAAGCCCTCTACCCTACCAATCGCTGGCGGGATTCCCATGATTTTAATCAAATCGCAATTTCAGTACCGGAAAACTGCTTTCTGGCACCGGACGGTGTGACCATTATTCCGGAATGTTATGACCTGGCCCGATCTTCAGGTGTACTGGAAGCAATTCCCGGCAAACCGTTTTATGCATCCGATGAATACGACGCCCGCATGGTGAAAATGAAGGTCGCACAGGACGGCACGCTGAGCGATTTACAATATTTTGTTGAACAGGGCGAATTCGGCTCTGCTGTGGATGAGCAGGGTAATCTGTACGTCGCCAACGGTCAAATCTACATTTATAATCCGGCGGGTGAGCAGATCGGTATGATAAAAGTACCGGAACGGCCGGCAACGATTCAGTTCGGCGGAAATGAGCGTGATATTCTGTTTATTACAGCTCGGAGTTCGTTGTATGGAGTGAAGGTGCGGTAAAATTTTGTAATTCTGCACCTTCTTCATATTTTGAATGAATCGAAAAATGCGATGCCCCGTTATACAAAATCAGACAGAAAACGATTTTTCTATACATACAAGATTTGAAGGTGCATCGCACGAGTACAGCTATTATCCCAATGATTATCGTACCCCCCAGTTACTCACATATTACGTATTTAACAAAAAACTACTGGACTTTTATTTAGGAATTTTTTATAATTTATTCATTCTATCCCACCTGCAAATATTGAGATAATTCATGAGCGATGGTACTCCAGCACATCTGGTGCCTGAGACAATCGGATTATTAGGCCAAATCGAACAGCTCCGTCATGGCGGTTCAGCGGCCGGATTTGACATAACCATGGAGGTAATGTTATGGGTTCGATGTTCCTTTCGAAAGGGCAAATATACCGGAATATTCTTCCTGTTTTCCTGCTCTCTGTTATTTTTCTGAATACCCCTGTTCAGGCCCAACCCAACTGGACAATTCTGGAATCGTCCCGGACCGTTGGCACCTTAAAAGATGTGTTTTTCCTTGATCCGAACAACGGCTGGGCGGTCGGCAATAATGATAATACGGATATGGCGACGATCCTTTTTACCGGCAATGGTGGTACGACCTGGCAGAACCAGACTCACCCATTATCAGGGATCCTCAATACGATTATTTTGCTTGATGCCAATACGGGATACAGTGCAGGCCAGGACTGGAACGATTTTACACCTGCGGTTCTAAAAACCGGCAACGGCGGCCAGAACTGGGAAAAACAAACCGTTCCGAACCTGGAAGGTGAACTGTACGATCTGCATCTGCTATCTGCGATCAAAGGTTTTGCGGTGGGATATAACTCTGGAAACGATAAAACGCTGATCTTGAGAACCACGAACGGCACCAGCTGGACAAATGTTATCCACCCTTCAGTCAAAGGCCAGCTTAACAGCGTTCATTTTTCTGATGCACAAAACGGCTGGATAGCCGGCTATAATTCCAACCTGGATTCCCCCATTCTGTTACAGACTATTGATGGCGGCAGCACCTAGACCAACGTGACGGTACCCATAACTACCGGGGATTTTACCGATGTCTATTTTTTCAGTCCGACGCTTGGCATGGTTGTCGGAACGACAAACGATCAAGGTGTTATCTGCCGCACCACAGACGGCGGCGCTTCATGGACAACCGAAACATTTGCTCCAACAATAGCCGGCATGAATTATAAAACCAAAGCAACTGT
>JAFGEC010000142.1 GCA_016931775.1 Candidatus Zhuqueibacterota bacterium
AAAAAGACGGTGAAAAAGACGGACGAAAACCCGGACAATCAAAACCAGGAAAACAATAATATAGTTGTTTTATCTGAAGACGTAAGCGAACCGGAATCGCTCTTAGGTTCTCTTTTTAACATTGAGAATGTCATTAGGATTGTCGTAAAGCGCGAAAAGCCTTTAGAAGCGCCGTATGGCGGTTATATTGGCTCTTTTTCACCGCCATTCGACGAGTCACAATTGGCCGAAACATACGGCGGCGGTACATATAAGGCCGTTGCTTACGCTGAAGGCAGCAAGTTTATTCGGGGAGTCAGATTTACAATCGCGGGCGAACCAAAAAGCCCAAAGTCGAATGACAATAATCACAGCCAGGCAATCGACGAAGCAAATAAAATATTATACTCGAACTTTCAAGACCAACAAAAGGGTTTTATCAATCTTTTGACGACAGTAACTGAAACAGCGCAAGAGCGAGACCGAACGTATTATCAACAATTGCTTACTATGGTTAACGAGCAAGCCAAGCAAACTCTTGAACTGTTCAAGCAAAAATCCGATTTTGAAAAATCACAAATTCTGGATAGCCTGAAAAATCAAAATGGCAAAAGCGATACAATGAATGATGTAATGGATTTTGTATCTGACATTATCGAACGAATATCAGAATCGCAGCCGGATTTTATTGACGTGGTATTTGAGAAGCTTGACAAGTATGCAACAAAATTCGCACCCATGCTTGAAGGATTGATTAAAGATGAAAACACAAAAAATCTTATTAAGCGGCTCACCGATGTTTCAACTGAAGGCGAAGCAAATGAAAATCCGAAGCCTAATAGAAGAGGGAAAAAGTAATCCCTTTATTCGCACTGTGACGGCTCAAATTATCGGTGACGGACGCGATTATAATTACATGAAACATCTTGAACGGCTTTATCTCTGGATAAAAAATAACATAAGATATATTTATGACATTCAGGCCTTAGAAACATTTCAAAGCGCTCACTTGACATTGTTCACGATTAAAGCCGGTGATTGCGACGACCTCACGATATTATCAGCGGCCATGCTGGAATCCTGTGGTTTTCCTACAAAGCTAATGTACCTGGTTAAAAAAATAAATGGTGTAAATTATCCGATTCATATTTGGCTGAAAGTTGGAATCCCCCCGCTAAAGCCGATAAATTGGATTGATTTTGATTCGGCCGAACGAAGCTTGAACCTGGGTGAAAATTATAAAAAGCTGAATTTTGCGGCATAGCAGATTAAAAGAAATGAGTAAAAATCAAATAGGCAAATGTCCAATATGTAATAAGACAAATGAACTTATAACTCGTGATATTCCCGAATTTGAATGTTCGTTAAATGGACAAAAATATTTATTCAAAGAATTTAAAAATGTTAAAATTTGTCCTGAATGTAATAAAAGAGTAAATTCGTTAATAGCAAAATCGAAATTAGGATATATTCACGCCATTATAACAGAGACGGTTCAATAAAATGTGTTATTCAAGCAGAGAATTAAAAGTAATGATATGGCTCTTCATTTGTTTATTAGTTTTTTCTGTGGCTGTATGGATTGAAGTATATTATTTTTTTGTTCGTAAATTTTTTAAACCACTTGCATTAATGTAAAATTAAGGAGTCGAAAATGAAAACAAAAATTATGCTTTGTATTTTTCTTGTAGCTCTTTCTTGCTTCGGTACTACAATATTTTTTGTAGACCCAGGCCAGAAAGCCTATGCAGAGACAAGAGAAACATTACAATCCCCGTTGTTAGCGTATTGTACTGAATATCTTATCCAGACACGTGCAGCGGCGGCATTGAGTAGAGAAGGCTCAATAGTTGAATGCAATATAAATGATACAATTTATGTTCTATTGAAAGACCAAAAAGGCCGTTATATACAATTCAGACAGAAACGATAATGTTTAGTAACAGAGACAGCAACAAAACTAAAATTCAAGAGCGGTATATTTTGACAATCAATTCCGCTCTGGACGAAGTTTTGATTAATTCAGACCTGGACACAAACACAAAAAAATATCTGATAAGCAGAGCAATCAAACTCTATCATCTATTGCCTAAAACTGACAATGACGTGCACAAGCGTATTATTGAAACATTCCGTTTTTGCGGGCTTAAACGAACCTGGTAATAACGACCGGCGCGGTTAGTTGGACTTTTATACATTACTTCAATCTCTTGTTTCCAATCGTGCCGGTCGTTTTTGCGCTTTTGGCAAAAACTCACAAACCGAATAAAATTTCCGTCGATGTGCTTGTTTTTGCCATACAAACCGAACAATATTCAAGCTTTTTTAAAATATCGACAGCCTAGCTCCGGCCGCCGGCGACCGCGGCATTTTAGCAAAACGGCTTGTAGAGCCAACCTGAAAAAAAACGAACATTCAAAAATACACCGAACAAAATACAAGCCTTTTCAAAAATCAACCATTATTGACATTATGAAATAACTAAAGTAATATTAAGTTATTTCCGATTTGTCTTGCTTGTAAAAAGGACTCGACTCATGTTCGATTTACAAGCAAGACAATCTCTCAATAATCAAATCGTTCCTTATAACCATTATCGCAATGGCCTGGGTTGGAATCCAATCAGCGCTCTCAAAAAGGGCGTCAAGACCATATACAACGCACTGAAGGGCGCTTTCAAGGATATTGGCTACGCTGTTTTGCCCGACTCGATAGCTGAAGGAATCGGCAAGGGATTAAACTTTGTTGAAGGGCAATTAGGAACTATCATTTTATTCGCTATAAATCCTTTTGCCGGGGTAATGAAACTCGCTTATGATGCTATGAAAAAGAAAATCATAGCGGATATGAAAAAGCAATTGCCTAAAAAACTGTGGGATTCCGGATTCGATAAAATAAAGAGCCAGGCAAAAAGCAAAGCTGAAAGCGCTTTCAATACACTTTGGAAACCATATCATATAACGATAGTTGCTGAAAGCACCGCTCTTGCCGGGACAATCGGCGGCAGTGTAGGGACTGCCGTTTTTCCGGCAATCGGTACGGCGGCGGGCGGCGCTCTAGGAACTACAATCGGCGCGATTGCGGGCGAAGTTGCGGCGGGCGTCATTAAGAAGGCGCTTTTAAAAGTCGTCGATAAGAGTACAGATTTGACATTTAAGGAATTTGAAAAAGAAATTATCAATGCACTAGACAGTAATGATTTAAGCAAAACAATCGACACCCTGGCAACTTCAACGGCTTTTAATTTCGATATAAACGATATTGTCAAATTACCTATTCCCGGCGAAATTTTCAAGCTAACAACAGTTTATCAATGGCGCGATTTATACGACAAGCTGATAAAATATATGACGGCGCTTTCGGATAAATCCGTTATCGACGACCAATTTAAAAAGATATGGTTCACCACCCAGGTTAAGATTGAACCTATCATATACGCACCTTACAAAATAAAACAGATTTTTGACGGCTTTTGGAAAACCAGCAAGCAAGGCACTGTTACTATATTTGTTCAAAAATACAATCTACAAAATAAGGCATTATCAAACACAAATAAAGTGCTGTTGCTTGCATACTATCAGACTATTTATAAAGAATTTGAAAAGGCGCTAAAGCGATATAAGGCCGCTCTCAAAAAGGAACTTGAAGCCAGAAAAAAACTTGACGAAAAATCAATTTTGAATGTCAAAAACCTTACTCAGATTACTACAATGGATTTGAAAATCCCGAAACTTACAATAGCAACGAAAACACCTGTTGCAAAGCTTGTTTCGGCAACAGTAACCAAAGTCAAGGCAGAGCCGGTAAAACTGGTACAACCAACAATCATTACACAGGCAAAAGACAAGGCGCTTATCGTAAAATCTATTCCAAAATTACCGAGTCCAGAAATAACACAGTCGACTCCGCCGTCTGAAGTGACTTACGGTAAAGTTGCGTCGTGGTATGACAGCGAAAAGACCAGGCTGGATATTTTAAAAGCAAACCTTATAAGCAGCGGCCAGGGTACACCCGATATTTTGAATCGCATAGCGCAAAATCAAGCGAAAGCCCTGGATGTTTTTGCGAAAGCCACAATCCAGATGATTCAGGTTCACCCGGAAATTAAAGACCAGGCAATACAGGGATTAAAAGAAGAGGGTTATGAAGGCAGCTTGCAAATATTGCCTCTTATACTTGCCGCTATCATTGCAGTTGCAGTTGCAACGCCTGTTACTGCAAATGCTATGTCAGATTATTGGGAAACCGAGGCAGAGACAGAGCAGCTTGAAACAATCATTGAAGCCAGGAAAGAGGGAATCGAGATAGAACAGCCAACAGAGGGAATCCCCCCGTCGTATTTAATCGGCGGCGGCGTGATTATTTTGGGAATAATCGGGGGGACAATATATTTGATTAAAAGAAAGAAATGAAGAAAGCTTTAGCGATATTTGAGAAATTCCATAAAGGGATTAAAGGCAAAAAAAAATATGGGGTGCTTAATTTGCCTAAAGCCCTGGTACATCTTGGATATGTCGATTCAATTGTCTATACAGCCGAAAAGGGAAAAAGCGTTGATACCTACGAGCATGAATTTGATACACCACCGGCGTTGTATTGCGACGAAAACGGTAACAGCCTAATGATAATAGGCGATGATATAAAAATAACTTCAAGAGGCATTGAGGGCTAAAATGGTAAAGAAAAAATCTTCGGCCGAAGCAAAAGCGAAAAAAACAAAATCCCCCAGGGCAACCGGTAAAAAGGAAAAGGCAACCGGTAAAAAAGCAACCGCCGAAAAATCCCCCAGGGCAACCGGTAAAAAGGAAAAGGCAACCGCCGAAACCAAACCGGCAAAACTAAAAACCAAAACGGAAATGACGGCGGCCATGAAAAAACGGGCAGCCGATAGAAAAAATAAATTTCGACGGATTCAGAATCGCAATCGCATTAAACGCTTTTGTGGAATGATGTAAAATGTCATCACTTTTGATTATATCCAATCCTAACGAATCAATGCAGGTTCAAAGCGTCTTGGCGTCAAAGCGCGTTTTTAATCTTAGCCAGGCTAAAAGGAAAGTAAAATCTTTAGGATTCAATATATCCAAAATGGATGAAACACCGGACAATTATCGATATCGACAAATTGACCCGGAAAAGCTTGATATTTTTGCGACAAGCAAACCAATTACCAAAGGCATAAAATTCATCTATGGGAAGGAGTCAAACAAAATGGCAAGAAAAACAAGAAGACGCCCCGCAGCAAAACGCAGGGTTTCCGCAAAACCACGTCGTAAGGTTTACGCAAAAAGGCGACGTCCCCGCGTCAACCCGGCAAATCCGACTCGCCGGACGTATAAACGCAGACGCAAAGCCAGGCGAAATCCTGATATTCCAATCGCCGAAATTGCAATCGGATTGACAGTGGTTGCGGCTGTCAAGGCGGGCGTTGACTATGCCGCTAAAAAATATCCGACAATGCCAGGCATTGCAAAAAAACTCGCTCCGGCTATTGCCGGTGCTGGCGGCGCTTTCATTATGAAAAAGAAGAAAGCGCTTGCATTGACAATGCTTGCAGGTGGAGCGGCGGTTACTGTCGATGAACTTGTACGCCCGATGATAAACGGCGGCTTGTCATTGACCGGGAAAGAAATGCAGGATGCTGGATTGCCTACCCAGGGCATGAGTCAGGTTCAGGAATTTACAGAGGCCGACGTTGACAGAATGCGTTTAAGCGCCCTGGTTACAAGCGAGGTTTTCAGTCCAGGCATGGGAGCGCTCCAGGAAGCCGGGCAGCTCGCAGCGCTCCAGGAAGCCGGGCAGCTCGCAGCGCTCCAGGAAGCCGGGCAGCTCGCAGCGCTCCAGGAAGCCGGACAGCTCGGAGCGCTCCAGGAAACCGCAGGAATCAGCCAGTATGAATTAAACCAGGTTTCTTTATCGCCGTATGATTTGAATCAGTACCAACTGAATCAAGCAAAAAGGCGTTCATTAGGCGCTGACAGCGTGTAGCTTAAGCAGAAAAATATAAACGATTTTTTAACTTTTTGAAAGGTGATAAAATGAGAAACGATTTTTTTAACTTGAAATTTATGGGAGAACCGGGATTCGGAGCGGGCGACGTTCCGCCGTTTGGAGTACCGGAAGTAGGCCAGAGCGACCCGGCTTTAAGCAAGGAACAGGCAGCCAGGCGAATCGCAATCAAAAGATTGATGAACGCCGATTCTCACAATCTTTATGATACGATTCTTATCGACCTGGAACTCGCACCGGTTACGGGCGTTCTACCGTATCTTAACCTTGTATGGCCTGTTCAGGAATACGAGTTTTTCAAAAACGGTGTCGGTGCTGAAGCGGACGGCTGGACAAGGAAAACTCTCTGTCAAACCAATGTGCAGAGAAACGGCGGAATCCCAAAAGGTGAAAGATGGATGATTACGGATATAGGCTTTAACGCCTACTTTATCCTTAATCAAAATTCGCCTTACTGGTTTATAGCACCGGCGGCGGCTGAAGCTTATTTCGATTTCGAATCATATCAAAAGTGCCTTCAGCTTTGTTCAATGTGGGTGCTCGGCAGTGCATTCATCGAAGCGCACCTTGAGTATAGAAAACAGCAGATAACCCGGCAACTCGGCAAGCCCGTTTTCTATCCTTCAGGCCATAATTTCAAGGACGAAGTAGGCAACGGCTTCGCCACATTCCCGCAGATTATATCAAGGCGCAAACTTGATACGCCTCTTTTGCTCGAGTCAAATGACAACTTCAGCATTGCTTACAAAAGATGCGAACCCCTGGACGAAAACATTCCCGTCATTTACGAACAGAATGCAGACCACCCGGCAGTTGCGGAAAAAATAGATTGCTACATAGCAATCGAAATAACACTGTTCGGCAAGCACGATGTCGGTCTTGTCCAGTAATACAAACCAGGGCGATAATTAGCCCCTCAATTGGTTTTGGGGGGGATTAAATCCCCCCCTTTTTTTTGAAAGAGGTAAATAATGGCTAACGATGTAAAAACGGCTGAAATGCAAGACGTTCTAAAGCAAATGATTTTTGAACGTTATTTCCTGAAATACGGAATTAAGGGACTGCGTGTTTTAATGCGTACAGTCACATTTACAAATATTCTGCCGGTTCTAACGGATGAGGGTTCAAGCCAGAATGAACAGACCAATATGATTACTATCGACGAACAAGAATCGTTGTTAATCGGCATATCAGGATATGCACACCCAAGCCTGGTAAATCCTACGCTGTCAGCCGTTCCGACCGACCAGGAAATGATTGTATTAGCCGCAGCTTTGGCAAAAGAGGCGCGTTGCTCTGAAGGAATCGGCTGGCTGAAGTTTTGCCGGGGACAGATTCAACAAGGTCCCTGGAATTTAATAGACAGAAAAACGCTTTGTCAAAATTTCATCGGGACCGCACAAGCGCCGATGATTCTGACACCACCCCAAAAAATCAGTAATAAGGATATTACGATAACTCTATCCTGGGATGAATATATTGATTGGATAGATGCGCCATTCGTATATGACGACTGGGTTGATACGCAAGACCGCGAAGTCGTTGCCGGTTTGAACGCTGACATTACAATATTTACAGCGATACCGACCGCCGACGTTGCACAATAAACCAGGAAATAAAAATGAGCGGTCAAGAAAATCTTGCCATTAAAGAACAATCGGGAAACACCGTTGTATTGACGCCTTCAACTATACGACGTCGTACATATCAAGTAACCGCGAATATTAGCCCTGAATATTCAGTCCTTAAACCGTTGTATGTTTCCGGTTACGACCTGGTTGGTTTTCAGACGAGCACCATTTATATTAAAATAAATGGTGTCTATGTTCGTCGAGGGCAAAAATTGCATTCAGACCCGTCTGGTATAGTTGGCGTTATCCTGGCTGAATCCGTTGCCGGTGTAAATCCGTTCCTAACTCTTGAAGGTCTTCAGGTAAACTGTATTTTCGGCCAGGGGACAGTTGCAAACTTCAACGGCTCTGGACAATGCAATTTGTGGTTGCACTTTGAACGATTAAATCCTCCGCCATCGATACGACCGTTTGAAATGGCTATAATCAAAATGACAGTAACCGTAACAGAAAGAAACTTGTAATGTTAGGTCTACCAATAAAATTGATTTTAGGAGCTATCGGGGTATATGGCGGCTATAAATTATATAAGGGATTTATAAGTCCAGATTTACCGGCGGATGTCAGAAATCCTTTTGTAGACCCTCTTAAGCGCAAAATATTTGCATTCGCGGTAATGAATGGGATAGACCCGGCTTATATGCTGGCAACAATTAGACAGGAATCGAACTTTGATACTATGGCGCTTCGTCTTGAACCTGACTTTTTTCAGCGCCGTGTTAAAGAAAATCCTACGTACGAATATGAAATTATAAATCATTCCTGGAATGAAACAAATTTCGGTTCATACGGACTCGGACAGTTGCTTTTATCAACAGCTTTTGATTTGGGTTGGCGGGGTGTACCTATGGAATTGTACGACCCGGACACTAATATAAAATACATGGGATTATTGATTAAGCGTAATATGTCAAAGCTCGGTATAAAAACAACACCATACAATGAAAAAGAGATTGAGAACCTGGCCGCGATGTATAACAGCGGCCAACCGCTCGCAAAAGCGCCGATGATTACTGTCAGTGATTACGTGCCCAGGATTAAAAAATTCTATTCTCAATTTGCCCAGGAAATACAATCAGGGCAAGCATAAGGGAGTCAAAATGGCTGTGGCAGTTTTAAAACAAGATGAGGCATTAGAGATAATAAAAAAACAAGCTGTTACACCGAATCCGCTTTGGCTTTGGTCTATGCTGAAAATCTATACAGACTTCAATACATCGTATAAATATGGATTAAGCCAGGGCGCAGCCGGATTGTCGTCAAGCGCTATGTATGCAGAGGGTTGGAAGCTGTACGAAAAAGCGGTTGCAGAAAATAACCTTGCCGGACAATTGGAAATAGCGGCCATAATATTCAACGACCGCTTAAAACGGTTGCGCGATAAATTCACATTCGACGAAATGAATCCACCTGTCAATTACCTTCAGCTTGCAAGTATTGGATATGTAGCAGGCGAAGGTAACGCATTTGTAAACGGCGTAAATAAATCAGACGGAAATTTTGACGTTTACAAAAATCTTAATGTAGACGAATTAGAAGGCTCTACATTCCTAAAGAAAAGCAATATTTCACCTACGACCGGCAAGGGTTGGGAATTTGCAGAAAGAGTAACAAAATTATACGATGAAAAAAAGGCCGAACAAGAAAAGCTGGCTGAAGCACCCAAAAAAACTTCACCCTGGCTTTGGATTTTAGGAGCAGCGGGAGTCGGTTTGATAATATATGCAAGCACAAAGAAAAAATAATTATCGGGTGAGTCAAAATGCACCAGGTATCGAGTCAAGAATTGCGCCTTGTTTAATTTGCGGCAAGGAAACAACTAACAGAATTTCGATTGAATATAAGGGGTTAACCCCCAGGGTAAATATTCCTGTTTGCCCTAACCATGCAGAGAAAATTTTTAGCCTGGTAAACCTGCATTTGGGGTTAAAAAAGCTTCTTAACCAGATTTGGGGGTTATAACATACAAGCAAGACCGGAATCCCCCCGAAAAACCCCGTCTGTTTTTGTCCAGGCGGGGTTTTTTGTCCTTTATCTAGGACTGGATATGGACGTTATTGAGAAGTCCCGGCAAATCGCCTATTTGAAACCCTTATTATCAATGTAAAAACTTGACATTCAATGTTTTTAATGTATATTCATTGATAGACACTTATACATCGAATTGTAACTTGGAGTTATTGGTTTTTTAGAGAATAAAAATTAAAAGGATTCAGCTAATCAAAAAATATCAACGTAATTGCAATAAAATAAAACGGAGCTAAAAATGAAAACAAAAAAAATATTAAGGTTTAAGAAAAAGACCGGGAAAAAAAAGAATGAACCACCCAAACGGGTGGTTAATGAATCTGAAAATTATGGTATTCCAATTGAATTACAAGTTTTTGGATACCACGAAATCTTGTGTAAACGAAAATCAAAATCGAAAAGGAAAAAATAAACAGTATCCGTAACTTTTAATAAGGAGTAATTAAAAATGGCTTTAACAAGTAGTAAATTAGGTCTTATCCAAATATCTGTCGGATTGACAGATGAACAGATGAAAGCAATCGACCAAATCATTGAATCCAGGAAAAATAAAAATTCAGTAATAAAATATTCAAGGGCTGGAATTGTCCGGGAAATGGTTGAGTATGTTTTAAAGTCAACAATCACTATTTCTGAAGGCGATAATCAACTACGATTCGAATAGGAGATATAAATGAGTCATAAAGAACCGTCGAGGCCGATGCGTCTTGTCGATAAGTATTTGTTCTACGACAATTTTGTCCGTCAATTATCGCCTGAAGCAAAACTACTCTGGTTTTTTCTAATCAACAACAACGAAACTGCAAATAATTATTCGGGTGCATTTTTTCTATTGCATTCTACAATTAGCGAAATGACGGGTTTGACGTATGAACAAATCGATAATGCACTAAAACAAATCCCTAAATCAAAATTGATTTATCAAAAGGACGTCAATTTTTTTTACCTGGCAAATTTTGTCAGATGGAATGTTCATAATTATTCAGTAATGACAAATGCAATAAATTCTTTACGCAAGCTGGGAGTAAAAAAATCTTTTTTTGAATTTTGGGTTGATTACAATTCAACAGTTTTTCAAAAATTGAATTATCCGTTGCCAAAATTTGAAATCGACGACCGCGAAAAATATCTATCAAATTTCGATATTGAACCAATCGAAATTCATAGTGTCCAGGAAAGTGAGTCTGACTGTGTAGCTGACAGTCAACTTGACTGTGTACCAGACCCCCCCACACACCCCCCTACACACCCAGGGGGACAAATAAATAAATTAATAAATAAAGAGTCTCTCTCTAAAGAGAGTAAGACTCCGATACGTGAAAAAGAGAGAGAGAGTAAACAAAAAAGGGCTAAGAAAAATGAAACCAGGGACAAAAAAGCAGAAAAAATATAGTCCACACTGTAGCATTTGTGGGAAACAATACGATGTTGAAATCGACGAATCTGTTATGAACTTAATTTGTGACTTACAAGGATGGACAAAAGAATATTTTTTACAAGTCAGATTTGCAAAACCGATTTGCAAACAATGTGTTGCGGACGAAAACGAAAGAAAAAAAATTACAATCATCGAGTCCAAGATTTATGATTTTCAAAACCGAATAGGCGACGACCTAAAAAATGCTGAATTAAATAATTTTGAGTTATGGAATCAAACAAGCAATGAACTATTTCAGATTGCAAATGATTTTATAAAAGATTTTCTAAGCTGGAATCAAAACCGAAAACGCATTTTGATTTTAAGTGGAAACACCGGTATTGGAAAATCACATATAGCAGTGTCAATTATAAAAGAATTGATAAGGTATCGAGTACAGCAAAGTATGTTTGTGGTATATTCTGACTTTATTAGAGATTACATGGCGTCTGAATTAAATATGAAAGCAAATATAATTTCAAAAATCAAATTAGCACATTATCTAATTTTAGATGATTTGAATGTTCAAAACCGTGACATAAAATTTGAACAACAGATATTACAAAGCTTGATTTATAATATTCATGGCAATCATACAAAAGCTATGATTATTACGACCAATATGGAACGTGAAAAATTATTGAGATTTATCTCAGAACAAACAGAACAGACCGAAGACCGTATTAGAGCAATCGGCGAAATATACGCGGTACAGGGCGAATCATTTAGAACGAGAAACATTATCAAGGAGTCATAAATGCTTTTTATTCATATCTACAAAATACCAATTCAACACAAGGCAAATTCAAAATATCTAATGGATTTCGTACTCGGAACTATTTCAGATGAACGATATACACGCTTTCACAAGGAGTGAAGCATGAAAAAGAAAACCAGGATTGATTTATTCGATAAAAAAGAATATATTAAGAACCGGTTGTTAAAACTATTAAAAAAGGGTGTTAAACATGGCAAAAACGACAAAAAAGACGGTGAAAAAGACGG
>JAFGEC010000012.1 GCA_016931775.1 Candidatus Zhuqueibacterota bacterium
CCGATGTGTCTCGCACAGTCTACGGTAAAAATAAACGGTACGGTTATCGACGGCCTAACCAATAAACCGCTATGCCGTGCCAATGTGATAGTAGAGGGCTCGGGCTTCGGCAGCGTGACCGACCAGCGCGGCTATTTTGAAATCGAAAATCTGCTGGAAGGCACGTACGATGTAACCGCGAGTTACATGGGATATGCCGAACAAATTCAAAAAAACGTCAGGATTCCCAAGGACCAACCGCTGCGGCTTCACTTCAAATTGAACCCGATGGTTATAAAAATGAAAGCCGTTGAGGTCAGCGCTGAATCATACCGTCAGGACGCAAATCCGAACGTATATGTCATTTATAAAAACGAAATAAACCGAACCAACTATTCATCAGTAGGTGAAATACTGGACCGTGTACCCGGCATTGAAGTACAAAATACCGGAGCAGCCGGCAGCAGCAAAAAGATATCCATCCGCGGCAGTCAAACCAATCAGGTGCTGGTTCTTCTGGACGGCATTCCTTTAAACGACGAGCTTGGCGGTGATGCGGATTTATCGCAGATTCCGATAAATATTATAGAAAAAATCGAGGTATATAAAGGCGGTCATTCCGCCGGTTTCGGTAGCGGAGCGGTCGGCGGCGTTATTTACATCACCACACAAAAGACATTTGACAACAGTTTGAAACTGAACACAAGTTATGGATCGTTTGGTTTTTTCAATGCGGAACCCGGTTGGTCGGGAAAGATCGGAAATCTTGGCTATTACTTTGCATATAATTACATACAAAACGATGGGAATTATCCCTACAGCTATGAGGATTCAAAAGGACATCTTTTACACGAAAATCGCATCAACGCAGACATTTTATCCCGCAATATCTTTGCCGGATTTAACTTTGTTTCTCGCGGACATTTTATCTCCGTGCAGGCACAGCGGCTTCAATCGGATCGTGGTATACCCGGGAAAATTCATGCATGGACCGCATATGCACGTGCCAAAAACCGGCAGGACATTTATGGAGCGGAATATCAATTCACACGACCCAAGTGGCATCTTTATTTAAATTGCCGTTATTCCAATTCAGCCAACGAAAATATGAACATTTTCCCCCCGGATGCCGAACTACGATACCGCCGATATTCACAGTGGCATTATCAGTACATGATGAATAATTATATACTGCAAAACAAAATACTCTACAAGCCACAGGATTGGCTGCAGCTTACACTGGGCTATTCGGGTCGAATACTTGAATACCGTGATGAAAATTTTATACCGTTTCTAAAACCACCGATAAACGCTGCCAACGAAAAAAGTTTTGGCGTATATCTGCACCAGGAATGGAATGTTAACGTGCCGCAATGGCATACCGGGATAGCGTTATCGCCGGTTTTCAGATACGATGAAATGGAACTGGGAAACGGACCAAAAGGCCGTTTTGAAAGTCAATGGAGTCCCGGCATGGGTTGTTTTTTAGCCGCAGGAGAAAGACATTCAATCTTTCTCAAATCAAATATATCCCGTTCATTTCGTGTACCGACTTTGGCCGATTTGTTTTATCAGGATGTTCGGATCGAAGGGAAACCCGATTTGGCGGCCGAAAAAAGTCTAAACACAGAGATCGGATTGGGGATTCGACTTGCCTTTTGGGGAAAAGTTAATGGAGAAATAAACCATTTTTCACAACAGGTTGAAGATCTGATCGTTTGGAGAATGGGAAGCTATGAAGTTTTTCGCCCGTTCAATACGGATGCCGAGATATCCGGCCGGGAATATTTTCTTGAATATTCAACGCCGAATGAAGATATTATTTTGGGATTTAATTACACTCTTCTGGAACCGCTTAATAAAACCGAAAATTTAACAACCCATAATAAAATTCTCCCATACCGGCCTCAAACTTTATTCAAGGCAAGTCTGAGTGTTTTTTACGGTAACTGGCATGGTTCCGTATTTTCCCGGAATGTGAGCAAACGTTTCGTGAATGAAGCGAATACCAAGGAAATGCCCCCCTATCACATAATAGATGTCGATTTATCATGGACAAATACCATCAGTTTGATAGAACTAACATGGAAGCTGACGGCACTCAACATTCTCAATCAAGATTACGAAATCATCAGAGATATGCCTCTGCCCAAACGGGAGTGGCGAGTTGGTCTGAGCTTAAAAATATAAACGTGCAAGAGGACATATGAACGACTGGAGGTACACCATCTTGAATTTAAAAATAATTTCTATACTAACTGGCGTTTTGGCGCTATCGATTGTTTCCGCCGGTTTTGCAGATATTCCACGAACGCTGTATATAATGAACGGCTCTGCAGAAACACTGTCCAAAATGAACCTGGAGGATAACGCCATCGTGCAAAACATCGTCGAAACCGGCCAGGTGCCCAATCAGATTGCCGTGCACAATAAAAAACTGTACCTCGTCAACTCGGGTACCGATGATATTTTTGTGATCGATCCGCAAAACGACAGGCAGGTCGAAAAAATAATCGCCCTGAAATCCGGCAGCAATCCATGGTTTATCGCATTTGCAGGCACTTTTAAAGCATATGTCACCAATTTTGTCGGCAATTCCGTTTCGGTCATCGATATCGAATCAGGCAGCGTTGTCAAGGATATTCCGGTGGGTACGGCACCGCAGGGTATTTTAATTTCAGAAAATAAAGCATTTGTAACAAATACGGGTTTTGTGGGAATGGGGCTCCCCTACGAACAGGCCACCGTTTCTATTATAGACATTCTCACCGATTCCGTCACCCATACCATCAACGTTCCGACAAATGCCCAGGATCTGGCTCTCGACCCTATGGGACGCATTCATGTTATCTGCACCGGTAATTATATGGATATAACGGGCAAGGTGGCGGTGATCGATCTTTACACCGG
>JAFGEC010000143.1 GCA_016931775.1 Candidatus Zhuqueibacterota bacterium
AGTCCGCTGTTTTGTTTAAAGATATCGATGATTATCTATTTGTTCTGGCTACCCATTTTTATGTTTTACGGACTCTATCAATCGTGGTATACACGATCCCGTTTCACGGAATTTTTAGTGGTCTTTAAATCCGTCAGCATCGGAATTTTCCTGATTTTTATCGTTACATTCGATCCCGAAAGGGATTTATCGCAGGCTCCGACATTGGGCCGGTTCATGATTCTCAGCTACTGGTTCCTTCTGGTCTTCTGCGTCGGCGTGGGCAGATTGATGCTTCACACATTTCAACGCAAGTTATTGCAAGCCGGCATCGGTTTAAGAAACACCGTGATCGTCGGCTGGAGTGCCAAGGCACGTAAACTTGAAGAAAAAATTATCCAGTACCCGGCTCTGGGCTACCGTGTTTTAGGATTCGTGACGATTGAAACACAAAACGACGTTACGGAAAAACACGACCAAAAGATACTTGGCAACATAGAAAACTTGAAGGATATTATAGAAAAAAATAGGATCGAAGAGGTCATCCTATCCCTTGAGAGACCGACTCAAAAAAATGTGCTGCAGGCCATCAGCCATTGCGAAAATCTGCCGGTTCATATAAAAATCGAACCCGATCTATACAGTATCGTTATGGGTCAGGCGCGCACCCAGCAAATTTACGGTTTTCCTCTTATTGAAATACAGCCGCAGCTCATGACACCGCTGGAACGCAAGATTAAAAGGCTGTTGGACATCGTGGTTTCGCTGTTTGCTTTCGTGATTTTTGCACCGGTTTTTTTAATCTCCGCCATCCTGATAAAGCTGGATTCCCGCGGACCGGTTTTTTACAAACAGGAAAGAGTGGGTAAAAACGGTAAGATTTTTACAATTTATAAATTCCGCTCCATGGTGCAGGATGCGGAAAAACAGTCCGGACCCGTTTGGGCGGAAAAGGAGGATCCCCGTATAACCAGGGTAGGCAGAATCATTCGAAAGATGCGTATTGATGAATTTCCACAAATCATAAACGTTTTATACGGCGATATGAGCCTGGTCGGACCCCGTCCGGAGCGGCCCTTCTTTGTCGAACAACTCAAAAAGGAATACCCCTTTTACAACCGCCGGCTTCTGGTTAAACCCGGTATCACAGGTTGGGCTCAGGTCAAGGGAAAATACGATACGACAATCGAGGAGGTCAAAACGAAACTTGAATTTGACCTCTATTACATCGAAAATATCTCACTGCAGTTGGACATCCGGATCATCGTTTTTACGATATTTGTCATGCTGCGTTTCAAAGGCCAATAAATTCATTAAAACATCGAGGTTAATTTCACATGCTGGATTTAAAGTTTATACGCGAAAACAGTGAATTGGTTCGTAAAGCCATAATAAACAAAAGGGAAAAGGCGGATGTGGACGATTTGCTGGCACTGGACCAAAAACGCCGTGAAAATATCAGTCAGGTCGAGTCTGCCCGGGCGGAACAAAATAAAATCACCCAACGCATTGCCGAGATGAAAAAATCCGGCCAGGACGCCTCGGCTACTATCGCCGAAATGCGTGATCTGAGCGAACGCATCAAAAATAAAACCGCAGACCTGAAACAAATTGAACAGGATATTTACAATATCCAGATCCGCATCCCCAACATACCCCACCCTTCCGTACCAATAGGTACCGAAGCGGATAATAAAGAGGTCAAACGCTGGGGCGACATCCCTAAAGTTGACTTTAAACCCAAAACTCACATCGATATTGCTGAAAAACTCGGTCTCATCGACTTTCAGCGCGCCTCCCGGATGTCCGGATCATTTTTCGTCAGTTACCGCGGTTTGGGCGCCAAACTGGAACGTGCATTAATTAATTTTATGCTGGATCTTCACGTGGAAAAACACGGCTATACCGAAATCTTTCCGCCGTTTGTAACCAAAGCCGATTCCATGTTCGGCACCGGCCAGCTGCCCAAATTGCAGGAGGATATGTACTATGTCGAGGAAGACGGTCTGTACCTCATCCCCACAGCAGAGGTGCCCGTAACCAACCTGCACCGGGAAGAGATGTTGAGCGGCGAGAATTTACCCATCCGCTACACGGCATATACACCCTGTTTCCGCCGTGAGGCAGGGGCATACGGTGCCGATACACGCGGGTTGATGCGCATTCACCAATTTAACAAGGTGGAAATGGTCAAATTTGTCACACCCGAATCTTCCTACGATGAACTGGAAAACTTGCTGCAAAACGCTGAGGAAGTTCTTCAATTGCTGGAACTGCCGTACCGCGTGCTTACCCTGGCCACCGGCGATCTGTCGTTTGCCGCGGCTAAATGTTATGATATCGAAGTTTATGCGCTGGGACTGGACAAGTGGCTTGAGGTATCTTCATGCAGTAACTTTGAAAGTTTTCAGGCACGGCGTGCCAATATCCGATTCAAACGAAAAAAAAGTGATAAACCGGAATTTGTTCACACTCTGAACGGTTCCGGGCTTGCATTGCCGCGTACGGTGATCGCCATTCTGGAAAATTATCAAACCGACGAGGGAACGGTCATTGTGCCCAAGATACTGCAGGACTATCTGGGCACGGACATTATTAAATAATCATGAGCACATCCATGAAAAAAATTGGCGTCCTGTCGGATACGCACGGATTTCTAAGCCCCAAAGTGCACGAATTATTCGAAAAAGTCGACCACATCATTCACGCCGGCGATATCGGCTCCCTTGACGTTTTAACAGCACTCGAAACGATTGCTCCGGTTACAGCCGTATACGGCAACATGGATGGATATGAAATCAGAAACCGCCTCGAACCATTCAGGGTATTTGAGCTGTATGACTGCCGCATCGAATTGACCCATATTTTGGATATACCGAAGAGCCGGCCGGTATCAAACGGTACAACAAACATAAAGTTCTTCGGGCATACGCACCAGCCGTTATTTAAATCCTTCGGAAGTATTCACTATATCAATCCCGGGGCCGCCGGTAAACCATCGGTAAATAAAATGTACAGCGCTGCGATTGTAACCATTTCAGAGAAGAGAAAAGTAGACGTTGACTTTTTCAAATTTTGAGATTTTATTATGACATTTGAACAAAAACTGCAAAATTGCATCCAAAGAAAAAATTCGTTGCTTTGCGTCGGGCTGGATACGGTAATTGAAAAAATACCCGAATTTCTCCGCAGTGAACCCGAGGCAATGTTTACCTTTAATAAACAGATCATAGAAGCCACAGCCGATTTTGCAGCGGCATACAAGGTTAACACAGCCTTCTACGAAGCGTACGGCTCCGCCGGGTGGCGTGCGCTGGAAAAAACTTTTTCGGCTCTGCCGAATGACGTTATAAAAATTGCCGACGCAAAACGCGGTGACATCGGTAATACTTCAACCATGTACAGCAGGGCTCTTTTCGACTGTCTGGGCGCCGATGCCATCACGGTCAATCCTTTGCTCGGTACCGATTCCATCAACCCGTTTCTTATCGATCCTGAAAAAGGCGTGTTTTTCCTCTGCCTCACCTCCAATCCGGGATCGGCCGACTTTCAGCGTTTTTCCGACGGAAAAATACGTCTGTATGAAAAAATAGCCCTATATGTCAACCAGTGGAACAGTTTAAACAATTGCGGTCTGGTTGTCGGTGCCACCCACCCGGATGAATTAATTGGTGTAAGAAAAATAACAAATGTACCTTTCTTAATCCCCGGTATCGGCGCACAAAAGGGCGATGTACAACAAGCGGTTCAAAACGGAACCGATAAAAACGGCGGCAACGCGCTTTTTAATTCCAGCCGTGCCATTATCTATGCTTCCTCCGGGCACGATTTCGCCCTGGCAGCCCGGCGAGAGGCAAAAAATACATGTGAAAAAATAAACACTTTCAGGAAACGATAATCCGCGTAAAAAGGAAACAAAATGAACAAAAATGAAATTCTGGATATATTTAAAAAATCCGAAGCACTGCTCGACGGTCATTTCCGGCTGACTTCCGGGCTCCACAGTCCGCAATACTTTCAATGCGCCAAGGTATTACAGTACCCCGAATATGCGGAAAAGTTATGCTCTGAGATTGCCGCCCGCTTTGATCACATCAGCTGCGTTATTTCTCCAGCAATAGGCGGCATTGTGGTGGGTCAAGAGGTAGGCCGTTTGTTGAAATGTCGTACGATTTTTTCAGAGCGGCAGAATAACATCATGACCTTGCGACGCGGTTTTTCACTCTCTCCCGAAGATCGTGTACTGGCTGTGGAGGATGTCATCACAACGGGTGGATCCATTCAGGAAGTGATTAGGCTGGTGCATGATTACGGATCAGAACTTGCAGGCGTTGCATGTATTGTCGACAGAAGTGCAGGGAAAGCCAAATTCGACGCCCGGTTTTTTCCGGTTCTTGAGATGCAGGTGGTGACTTTTGATCCTGCTGATTGTCCGTTGTGCCGCCAGGGCTTACCCATCGTAAAACCCGGCAGCAGAAAAATAGATTAACGATACCGCTTATGCTATTTACAATTTTTACATTCGCCATCGGAATCGCCATGTTGTATTTTGGTGCAGACTGGCTTGTTAAAGGATCCACGCGTTTTGCCATGAGCATTGGTGTACGCCCGTTAATCATTGGATTAACACTCGTTGCAATGGGCACATCCGCTCCGGAATTTACTGTGAGCCTTATATCGTCGATACGTGAAGCAAAGGACATTGCTCTCGGCAACATCTTGGGCAGCAACATCGCCAATATCGGACTCGTTATCGGCTTGGCTGCCTTGGTACGTCCGATAAAAATCCAGGTCTCTACGATCAGGATGGAAATGCCGTTACTGATGGCGGCCACTATTGCCCTGTATTTATTGAGTCTCGACAACATCCTCGATCGTCCTGACGGTATGATTCTTTTTATGGGTTTTATCTTTTTTTTAGTTTATTTATATATCATAACCCAAAAAGACCGAAAAGCAGAAAGGGCGATGGCAGAGGAAATTAACAAATATAAAAGTGATAAAACAACCAGTTCCAATTTATTACTTTTCTTGTCCGGTCTGGGCATACTTTTGGGCGGTTCATATTTGCTTGTAAAATCAGCTGTGGTTATCGCAGAGGCATTAGGTATAAGTCAAATTGTTATAGGCATCACTCTCGTCGCACTGGGCACATCTTTGCCCGAATTGGCTGTATCGGTGGTCGGTGCATCCAAGGGTCATGGGGACATGACGGTAGGGAATACCGTAGGGAGTAATCTTTTTAATATGTTATTTGTCATTGCAATTGTCTCAATCATATCCCCCATTCCTGTTCATGCGGAATTACTCCGATTTGAATATCCTGCCATGCTGGGATTCAGTTTTATTTTCTACCCGATGATGTTAACCGGTCGGATTGTGACGCGCTTTGAAGGGATTATTCTGATGTTTTTATACGCAATTTTTATATACTTTTTGTTTACATCACATTAAAAAAAAAGCCCTTCAAAGAAGGGCTTAAACTATCCGAGATACTTTCGCAAGGGTTCCAACCGAGACCTGTGTCGAAGCCGGCGCAGCGCTTTTTCCTTGATCTGACGCACCCGCTCACGAGTCAATGCAAAATATTCGCCGATTTCCTCGAGAGTCAAAGGACGATCACCGTCCAGGCCGAAATAAAGTTTGACAATTTCAGCTTCACGGGATTTGAGCGTGGATAAAACTTTTTCGATTTCCTCTCGTAAAGATGCCCGCATTAAATCACCATCCGGTGGTTCATAACGGTCGCTTTCAAGAATATCTAAAAGACTGTTACCTTCGTCTTCTTTAAAAGGTTCATCCAGAGACAAATGTCTTGCGGATGTTTTAAGTACATCTGCCACTTCAAACGAAGACATTTCCATTCGATCCGCAATTTCACCCATACTGGGTTCACGGCCGAACTTTTTCTCCAAGGCTTCAAGTGCCCGTCCCACTTTATTTATGGCGCCGACTCTATTCAGAGGAAGTCGAACGACCCGGGATTGCTCTGCCAATGCTTGAAGAATGGATTGCCGGATCCACCATACCGCATAAGAGATAAATTTAAACCCTCGCGTCTCATCAAATCGTTGCGCGGCTTTTATCAATCCCAGGTTACCCTCACTGATTAAATCCTGCAACGGTAAACCTTGGCCCTGGTATTCTTTCGCGACACTGATGACAAAACGCAAGTTTGCCTTTACGAGCTGATCCAGCGCATCCTCGTCTCCTTTGCGAATTCGACACGCAAGGCTTATTTCTTCTTCAGGCGGTAATGGCGAAAAACCACCAATTTCCTCAAGATATTTCTCGATGGATTCCTTGGTCCTTACTTCTCGTTCTTTTTTCTTTTTCTTCTTTTTTGTCATAATAAGACGGAAAATCACCCCTTTAATTCAGGTGAATTGTTAAATATTAGCCGGATAAAATAAAATTTTTTGAAATTATATGTCTCACAAGCAGTAACGTGAATATAAATCTTAAATTTCAAGACCAGACATCAAATAAACTATAAAATTTTAAGCTTAATGTCAACTGTTTTTTTAACGTAAATACTTGCTTTTTTATTCCATTTCAGGCTAATTAATTTTTGCATGTTTTGTTTCGATAAACAGCTTTAATTCATTTATTAGATGGTTATTTGATGCAAAAAGTTTCAACTTTTCTAATTATTAAAAAATTTTTGTCTCGTTATATGTGCGACCACACCGGACAAAAACAGCAATCCGATCAGGTTGGGTATCGCCATAATGGCATTGGCTGTATCTCCGATATACCAGACAATATTCAAATATCGGCCGGTTAAAAGAGCACCCAGTAACAATAACAGCACATACACGATTCGATACATAAAGACCGATTTTATTCCCCAAATATACTCAATACACTGCTCCCCATAGTAGGCCCAACCGATCATCGTTGTATAACCAAATAAAAACGAAGCAACAGCGATAATATAACCGCCCAAAGGAATGACCGACGCAAATGCCTCGGCAGTAAGGGCCGTGCTGGACAAGCCTCCATTGGCCAAATCGTAGCCGGCGTTCAGGGCAAATGTCCGTACCTCGGCCGGTAGCTGAGAGATATAGTCCGCACCAAGTCGTGCTCCTTCCTGGACCAGTTCCACACCGGCGGCAGGTGTCAGTATCCAGTAGCCGGTCAGTACAATAGAGAGGGTTGTAAGCGTATTCACCAGAATCGTATCGATAAATACGCCGGTCATGGCAATAAGACCGTTATAAGTAGGATCCGAAGATTTTGCTGCGCTCTGTGCGATTGCTGCCGATCCCATTCCCGCTTCATTGGAAAGGACACCCCGGCGGACACCCAAACTGATGGCCTTTTGGATAGACGTCCCGATCAGCGCACCGCCTGCAGCCCGTACGGAAAACGCGGATTTTACAATCAGCACAATCGCGTCATCGATCAGCGTAAACTTGCGAAACAAAATGATAAAAGCGCCGCCAAGGTAAAGGATTATCATTGTCGGCACCAAATGTTCTGCAACAGCTCCGATTCGTTTGATACCGCCGATAATTACGATACCGACCAGAATCATTAATCCCACTGCACTGTAGGATGTGGGAATCCCAAGCTGGGTTTTAAAAGCAAGAGCCATTGAGTTGGATTGCATCATATTGCCGGTTCCAAAAAGTGCGGTAAAGGCACCACACAAGGCAAACGTCATACCCAGTACCTTGGCGATAGTTTGATTCTTGATTCCGTAACGGCAATAATACATAGGGCCACCGGCCATGGTCCCGTCGGCAGCGACTTTACGGTATTTTACGCCTAAAAATCCCTCGGCATATTTGGTTGCCATACCGAAAAATCCGGATACCCACATCCAAAAAGGCGCTCCGGGTCCGCCCGTAGCAATCGCTGTGGCGACACCGGCAATATTGCCATTGCCAACCGTTGCGGCCAAAGCCGTCATTAATGCAGCAAACGGAGAAATATCACCCTGTTCCTCGGTTTTTTTTAATCTGCCCGATCCTTTAAATAACAGACCAAGCGAAGTTATCAATTTACGAACCTGAATACCACCGGTCATCAGCGTTAAAACCACACCGGTCCCAACCAGCAGCACGATCATCCATTCGCCCCAAAAAAGGTTAGCGATATCTTCGGTCCAACTGAGTAATATCTCCAGCACGTTATTCATTCTGAATCCTAAGGCTAGCGTTTATTTCTCTTGTAAATATTTAACGACTTCCTTGGCACGTCCGCATCGTAACAAGCTGTTGTTCATATGATCCCTCTCATCCAGGGCGATCCTCCGGAATACATCCGCCCAATTATTAAAATCACCATATTTTGTCACCACTTCAGCATTGATGGGTTGATTCTCCAGCTCGGGATTCTGTTGAACAAAAGTAAAGTATTCATGTTCTGCGTGATCCTCAAAATCGGCATTCAATTTAAACGCTGCTTGAATGTTTACCCAGGCTAAAAAACGGCTGAACAGATTATACGAAAAAGCGGCAATCGGTGGCAGAAATCTGTCGCGGAACCATTTCAGTTTTACACCGTCCTGTCTGATTTTTTCTCCGATCACCTCAAGATGCCAAAATTCGTTATCTTGCGCCGCTCTCCCCCACTGAATAATATCCTTTGCCTCACCAACAACCGAATCCTTTTCATATTTGCAGTTGAGACGCCGATATTGGCGTACTTCCCATGCCTGGTAAGGAATTCTCGCCAACAACTCCAGTAAACGGATTTTCGGATATGTCAACTTTTTACCATGAATAAAATCCATTCCCCCAAATAACAACTTTGCGAAAATGCCGCAATGTCGCACCGGCCGTGCCAATGTTGCTTCCTGTTCCTTCATTTTGTCGATTTTTAAATTCATTTATTCTCCCTGATATTAAAAAAATAAAATTAGACATCAAAATAATTACAAACAAGGGGATGTTGATCCAATGAATCGCATCAATGAAATATACGGCATCACCTAATAGGTTCAAGGTGAACGACAACGTCCAATACATTCGGGCCGTCGCGTAGCAGGGTATATTTTACATTCGCAGAAATGTCGTGGCCTTTCTTAACGGTCATCTCGCCAGCTACTTGAATATGAAGATCAACGGAAAGCCCGTATCCAATTTTTCGTGTTCGGATGGCGTGTACCGATTGCACTTCATCAACAGATCGGGCGATCCGCTCAATCATATCAAGATCCTGCGGCGAGCCGCCCCGGTCGGAAAGTTCCGCGATGGCCGGGGCAATAATATCCCAAGCCGCCTTTATAATGATCAAAGAGACTAATATGGCACCTATCAAGTCCACAAATGCCCATTGGGGACGAAAAGCAGCAATAATAACAGCCAAAAAAGCGGGAATCGAGCTCAACGCGTCCGAACGATGATGCCACGCGTTGGCAATGACAGCTGAAGATCGAAGACGCTCCCCGACACGGCGAGTCCAGCGAAATAAACTCTCTTTTAGAAACAGAGATAACAACGGCCCAAACAAGGCGGTCCAATGTGGCGCAGCCAAAGGGCCGGAAAAGGAATGAAAAGATTGGTAGCAGAGGCTGAAAGCGACTAACGCCAAAATGACGCCGATTGTAACAGTGATAATCGCTTCAATTCGGCGATGCCCATAGGGATGATCCTCATCGGCCGGTGCCGTCCAATATTTTACACCAAATAAAACGATAATGTCGGTTGACATATCCGAAAGACTGTGCACGGCGTCGGCGATTACTGCATGGCTGTTTCCCATAAAACCGACAATAAATTTTAAAGCCGACAAAAAAATGTTAATAATCATCCCAACCCAGGTTACTTTTTTCACCTGTTTGGATGTATCCACAAGATTATTCCCGCCGATCATCAGGATCTCCCGGTATCGATATCGGACTTTTTAGCCAGTTTCATATTTTTAATGAGTTGTCTGTAACTGAAAAACAACAGTGGAAAAACCAATAATGTAAAGATACCTCCAATGACCGGTTGCGCGATTAAAAAGAAATCATATACACCATGAATGATTATAGCGATAAAAATACCCTTTCTGACAAGAGATTTTTTCTTTTCCATGGTCTCGGCAAACTTTGACAATCCAAGATAATACCCCATTAAACCCGACGCAACAGCATGCAGTGGGACGGCAGTAAAGGCCCGGAGAATGGCGACGCCCCAGCTACTGTTTAAAACGTAAAAAACGTTCTCAAAGCAAGCAAAACCCATGCTGGCTACTACCGTATAAACAATGCCATCCATGACCTCATCAAAATGCCGGTCGGAATATATAAATTTTCTTACAACAAAATATTTCATATATTCTTCACACATGGCGGCAACAATAAAGGACTCAAAAAAGTATAGCAACAAATCGTTCCACTTAAAAAGGAACTGAAACCGGCTCACAACCAATTCTAAAATAATGACCGGAATGGTGATGACAAATCCCAATAGAAACATTTTAATAATTAGACCGGTGGGCTCCGGCTTCCGCCGGTCCTGCTTATTAAAATAATACACCAGAAAAAGCGACGGTGCAATCGCCATAAGCAATGACAAAATAACGGTCACGATATTTCCCTAATTATTGGAAAGTACTGGAATTATTTTTTATTATAGGATAAAAGGAATAAATTGTCAAGTTTATTCTTTACAAAGTTATAAAATTCGTTACAGAGGAGTTAAAAAAACCTCAAATTTTCATCTTTTACAGGCTGCTGTTTCTTTCGGGCCATTCGGACGGTAACAATTTCTTGTATTCTCCCCGGGTGTTAAATCTATAATTTGAACTTGACAAACTCACTATACAGCTTTGTCACCGCCGGGACATATTCCTGCGTTTCCTGAGCCAGGATACCGTGCGCTTTCCCACTACCGAGCCAGAGTGCGGCTCGGTGTTCACCACCATTATAAGCAGCCAATCCACCATCCACATCATAAGACGCAATTAACGATGATAAATAGCGGCATCCGATGCGGATATTGTAGATGGGATCGAAAAGGATTTCCTCCGCCGAGGTCCACATGATATCCTCAAAAGTCGCAACAAACATACCGGTTGTGGGCATCACCTGCATTAAACCCAGCGCCCCGGCCGGTGATACGATTTCCGGATCCCACGTCCCCGCCGACTCGTGTGTTATGGTGGCACATATCAAATCGACGTTCAGATTGCTATACTTTTCATTCATGCTATAAATCTCTTCGGCAATTTCGTACTTTTTATGTGCCGGCATATCCACATTGTAAAGATCGATTATGTGGGTAATCTTTTGAATCTGATACTGCCGTTTGGCATCGATATTGATGGTCGATCGCAAACCCAGAATGGTCCTCTCCATTTGCGTGATTTTAACTTCCTGCTCGGCCTGATGCCGGATCTTATCAAACACACCATATATAACGACCACTGTAACGGCCAATAAAAGCACAAAAGCAAATCGTATAAAAAACTTGTTTTTTGTCATCTTTATCCTTCAAATTTAACACTTTATCAAATACAGCATTAAATTTATGAATTTTCGTAACGAAAGTCAATGTTTTTTGGCTTGCTTGTTAATAGAATTTTCGATAACTTTTTTTTCATTTTATCAGGTTCAAAAAATATCATGATTGCCTTGTTAGTCGTTGTACCCTATATCTGCTGTCTCTTGTATGTTTTTTTGGGAATTGTGAAATTAAAACCGCCACAACAAAAGCATTACAAAATACCGCCGGTTTCAATTGTCGTGGTGGGTCGAAACGAGGAAAAACTGATTTCCGGTTGTTTGGAGGCATTGATTCAACAAACATATCCCCAACGGCTGGTACAAATCATCGCCATCGACGATGGATCGACTGACGATACATTCAATATTATGCAAAAATACGCTGCACAAAATAACCACATGGTCTGTTTGCAAACGGGCCGTTCCGTATGGAAAAGCCGTAAAAAAAATGCCCTTAAACTGGCACTTGAAACGGTAACCAGCGATTTAGTTCTGATGACCGATGCGGATTGCCGACCGCACAAGGATTGGACGCTAGCCATGATGAAAAACTATTCGGATCGAACCGGACTTGCTGCGGGATTTTCACCGCAAACCACATTCAAAAAATCTCTTTGGAATGATTTTTTACTGGTTGACAGCCTCTCGGCCGCAGCCGTTTCCGCAGGCTCCATCGGCTGGGGAAACGGCGTAACCTGTACCGGCAGAAACCTGTCTTTTCGTAAAAGTGCTTTTCAACAGGCAGGAGGATTTAAAAGGCTGCCTGACACTCTTTCCGGTGATGACGACTTTATACTGCAGGCCGTTTCAGGCATGGATCTCTGGGCGATACAATACGCCTTTAGCCGGGAAAGCATCGTCAGCGCTGTTGGTCCGTCAAACTGGCGGGCATTTCTTGCACAAAAAAAACGCCATATCTCGGCGTCCAAATGCTATCCCTTAAACTGGCAGATCGGATATTTTCTCTATCATATGAGCAATTTTGCGCTCTGGGCCGGTTTAATTTATGCCGTTTTCGGCCACTATTACTTATTTCTCATTTTTCTTTTCAAACTGGGTCATGATGCCGGCGTGTTGTATTATTTTAGCCGTAAACTCGGCCTCAAAATGCCTATCGCAGGTTTTTTACTCTGGCAGGTTTTATTTGTTGTTTACAACATAATATCCGGCTGGACAGGCTTGTTCGGAAATGTTCAATGGCAGCAAACCCGATAAAAATAAAAAATCCCAATTCAGCACTTTGGGAGAATTATGACCGCTTTGCCGCACAGCGGGGCATGCAGGTAAAAAATATCCTTCTGGACAATATGTACATTCCCGGCGCAAAAATACTCGATGTGGGCTGCGGTAACGGCGATATCGCCCGTTGCCTTGCGACTGCGGGGGCTATAGTGACGGGAATAGATATAAAACCACCCGTCAAAAAAATCTCTTTTCCTGGTTTTAATTTCCGACAATTATCCCTCGAATCCCTGGTTGCATCTGAAAAAAGCTTCGACGCAGTGATTCTGGCAGACGTTTTGGAACATCTGCACGATCCGCACTCTAATCTGACAAAAATTCACTATTTACTCAAATCCGGCGGTTGGCTTTACCTGTCGACACCCAATAAATTTTCACCGCTCAATGTCCTCAGCGATCCCCATTACAGTTTACCGGGAATTGCGCTGCTGAACCGCGGGAGAGTTAAAAAAATCATCACTGCGTTAAGATGGCATACAAAGGATAAAACCGATTTTCCGCAATTGTTATCTTTTAAACAAATCATTACATTGTTGCAAAAAACAGAATTTTTCTGGTCTTTTGTCAACAGGCAAAGCATGTTGTTCGCCCTCGAACACCCATACAGCCTGTGGAGTCGTCCATCACACCTTGCATTGATATCCCGTATCCAGAAAAACTGGTTAAAATCCGTCATCCTGAAAACCGTTAATGATCACAAAGGATTTTTCAATAGATTTTTTAATCCCACGTGGTTTATTCTGGCACAAAGAAAGAACTAAAAACAAATGTCAAAAAAGAAGATAATTTTATTATGTTTAAAAATATTCCTTGCCGTCCTTGTTTTAGCTGCACTGGTGCATAAAATCAGTGCGGATAAAATCTTCTCAGCCCTGCATGAGGCCCGGTGGGCCTATATTGGAGTGGCCTTTCTTTTGGTGTTTATTAACTTTTTTATCCAGTACAAAAAATGGTACCTTCTCGTTGTGCTTGAGAAACCGGAAGTGAGTACGAAAGAGGTCATGTCATCTTTGTTGGCTGGCATAACCCTGGGATTCGTTACACCCGGACGCGTAGGTGAGTTCGGCCGGTCTTTCTTTATCAAAAAATCCCGATGGACCATTTTACTCGGACTCACACTCATCGATAAGGTACTGGTGTCACTGACCATTTATTTTTTCGGCACATTCGGTCTGCTTTTTTTCAGCACGATCCTTTTCGATTCACACCAAACCATCTTACTTGGCTTGATTACGGCTTTGTTTTTTATCATGTGTATTTATTTGCTGTTTCATCCCCGCGTTTTAAGAAACTTACTGCAAAAAATTAATATTAAAGTCAAAAAATACCCCAAAATACAACAGTTTTTAACAGGATTGGCGGTTATAGATCGTAAAACCATTTATCAACTTCTTTCTCTGAACGTACTTTATTATTTTGTTTTCATTACTCAATTCTATCTTCTCGTTCTAACTTTTTTCCGCATTTCCCTTTTAAATGGATTCTTGGCCTTGTTTTCCACCATGTTTGTTAAAACCCTGCTCCCCATCACCATCGCCGATCTAGGGATTCGCGAAACGGCAGCCGTATTTTTTCTCGGCCAATTGAATGTGCCGCAGGAAGCCGCGTTTAATGCGTCTTTCTTTCTCTTCATCATCAACATTCTCCTTCCAAGTATAATCGGACTGTTCATTTTACTAAAAAGCCCTGTGATTTGGAAAACAAAAAAAAATGATGCTTTTTTTCTATAGTATTTTTGGGCTGTTTTACACAGGACTTGTTCTGACACTTATTTCAGGTTTGAAGAAAATTGGTCCCTGTGTTAAAAACCGCTCGATCCCATTTACCAGTGTCATTATCCCTGCACGAAACGAGGAAAAAAATATCCAATCCGCTCTGGATGCCCTGCTTTACCAGGATCTGGACGCAACAGCTTATGAGATTATTGTCGTTGACGACAACTCGACTGACGGTACGGCAAAAATCCTTCAAGAATATGGCAGCAGACACAGCAATATCAGGTGTTTTTATATCAAGTCATGTCCCCCGGGATGGACACCAAAAAAGTACGCACTGCAGACAGGGATCGATAACAGCCGCGGTGAAATTATCCTCACAACAGACGCCGATTGTATCATGTCCCGTGAATGGGTTTCGACCATGGCCCGAAGTTTTACGGAAAATGTCGGCACCGTTTCATCATGGGTCTTTATCGAAACTCGTAAAGACCTTCTCAGTCGGCTGGAAACATTGGACTCGCTATCACTGGTTCTTGTTGGAGCTGCGGCGATCGGACTTGGCCGCCCGGTGCTGGCCAACGGCGCCAACTTTGGCTATCGCAAAAGTCTTTTTCATGCAATTGATGGATTTGAAAAAAACCGCGGTATGGCCTCCGGTGATGATGACCTCTTTGTACAGAACGTTTACAATAAAACAAAATTTCAATCAATATTTATCACAAATCCCAAAGCAGGCATTTATACGCACGCCAATCTTTCATGGAAAGATTTTTTCCGGCAACGTTTCCGATGGGCATCGAAAAGCCCGGTTTATCCGGTGGAAATTATTTTTGGGGAAATACTGATTTATGTATACAATGTTTTTCTGCTTTTCAGCCTCTTTCTGGCATTCTGCAGTCCGTTCTACCTGTTGCCGTTGCTCTTGAAGTATATCCTGGACCTTTTTTTTATGGCAAAAGGCTGCAAAATGGCAGGGAGAAAGTGGAATCCATTTTTGCTTTTTCTGACCGAATTATTGCAAATGATTTATATCATAACCGCCGGTTTTATCGGGCTTTTCGGCCGGTATAGCTGGAAGGGGCGGTATTACCACAAATCATTTTGAATTCTAAAACTGAATTGGTATATTTTATAATATTTTTAAAACGAGGCCGATATTGAAAACAACCGTTTGTGTCATTCTTTTGTCATTTACTCTAATTCTCGCCCAGTCGGTAAATGTACCGCTAAATTATTGGGGTTATCGTTTTATTGACCGGCTGGAAACAAAAAATCTGTTCGAAAGCAACAACACGAACGTCCGTCCGCTCACTAGACGACAATTTACCGCTATTTTAGCTCAGGTACGGCAAAAGGTCGCACAAAATCCATCACTCTTCTCACACGCCGACTTGCGATTGTTCGAACAGCTTGTAGGGGATTTTGCCGACGAACTGGAGATTTCGGCCAATCTGCCCACAGAAAAACACGCGCTGGCCTGGAAGGAAACGGATAAAGTATTGTATCTGGATTTGTATGCCGGCGAAACCGTCATTTCAAACAAAGGAGACCAGTACGATCCGGACGAATTGCTGTCCGAAACCACAATGGGCGGCATTTTACGCGGACATCTTGGGCACACCATCGGATATTATATGGATGCGCGAAATACCTTAATGCGGGGGCAAAATGTAAAAAAAGAAAATTTTGACGTATCTCAGGGATCCCCTGTTGTCACATCCGGTGCCAACATTTACCAAGACCGGGCTTTGGCCTATTTTACAATAGAAAAACCCTGGCTTTTCGTTCAGGCAGGCCTGGATGAAGCGAATTGGGGACCGGGTGTTCACAATGGTCTTACCCTTACGAGAAATGCGCCGCCGTTCTATTCGCTTCGCCTGAGAACCCATTTCAAGCGGTTGGCATTCAACAGTTTATTCGGCCAGCTTAACAGCAGTTTGGGTGCAAAGTTTATCGCCGGCCACAGACTGGATTTAAAACTGGTTGACGGCTTGTACCTGGGCGCATCGGAAACCGTGATTTTCGGCAACCGGAATGTAGAAATGGCATACCTGAATCCCATAATGCCGTATCACATCGCCGAGCATCACCTTGGCGACAAAGACAACAACAACATAAGTTTTGATATAAAAATAAACTTTTTTCCCAACGTCAAATTATTTGCCGAATATTATATCGATGACATGACCTCATCGGCAAGCCTGACGTCATACTTTGGCAATAAATTCGCTTTTGTGACCGGCGGTACATTGGCGGATCCGTTTAAAATTCGTAATCTTGATGTCCGTTTTGAATACGCCCGTATCGAACCTTATGTGTATACCCATTGGGATTCCATTAACATTTATACCCATTATGACAAAATCATCGGACACTGGCTTGGACCCAATTCGCAGGATGTTTACCTGCAGACCGGATATCAAATGGGACGAGATTTACGTCTGGAATTTACAATGGAAAAAATCCGAAAAGGTATAGGAAAAGCGGACACAAAAACTCGTCCTTCTTCCGGGACAGGGAAAAAATTTCTCGATGGTATGGTAGAAAAAAAGAATTTGTATGGCATCCGGATTGTCAATCAATTTAGAAGAGACATTTTCGCATCAATCTGTTATTATTATGCCGATATAAAAAACCTGAATCTCACAACAAACCAATCATGTGATCATCTTGCACGTTTTGAATTGGTTATAAACTATTAAATGAACGACATACTTTGTTCTCGATCGCTTACATTGTTCTTTTTCTTTTAACGGGATTTTATATCATTTGTATTACCGTTCTTTTATTGGGTCTTTTTCGCATACCTGAAAAAAGGAATTTGGTTCAATATTCCGTATCCGTCGTGGTTGCTGCCAGAAATGAACAGGATAATATTCTCCCTTTACTGCAGGCATTGGCGGACCAGACTTATCCTGCTGAAAAATATAAAGTAATTATCGTTGATGATATGTCTGAGGACAAAACCGTTTTAAACGTTCAGACGTTTCTTGAAAAAAATAAAACCATAAATATCAAACTGATTCAGACAACCACAAGAAACGTCCAATCCCCTAAAAAACAGGCGCTGGAACTGGGTATTCAGCACGCCGACGGGGAAATATTGCTGTTAACCGATGCCGATTGCGTGCCCCCGACGGGATGGATCGGTGGCATGGTTTCACGGTTTACACCGGATGTAGGCCTTGTAGCAGGCTATTCGCCCTATGAGATACCCAAACCGGATGGCTTTTTTTCCTGGCTTTTGGCGCTGGACACCCTGTCATTGGCATCGGTGGCGGCCGGAAGTTCCGGTTGGGGGAAAATGGCGACTTGTAACGGCAGAAATCTGGCCTATCGAAAAAAAGTTTTTCGGCAAGTTGATGGTTTTTCGAATATCAGGCAATTTATATCAGGCGACGATGATTTATTATTACAACAAATACATAAACATACCGATTGGAAAACATGTTATGTTATCGACCCTGCGACGGTGGTTCCAACACTGAGATTGAAATCATTCAAACAATTTTTTCATCAGCGTATTCGACATGCATCGAAGGGATTGGTCTACACAAAAAAGAAAATTATTTTTCTCTCCGCTATTTACTTGTTCAATCTTTTACTTTTTTTGCTGATCCCGGCCGAATTACTGGGTTTTTCCGGCAATCACTCGGCTTTTTTGTGTCTATTATTCAAATCAATGCTAGAATTTATTTTTATGTATGTTTTTGCGATTCAAATCAAAAGAGGTAAATACTTGATGATTTTTCCTTTGGCCGAAATTTTGCATATACCCTATGTTGTGGTATTCGCAGCTCTTGGTCAGTTTGTACAATTTAAATGGAAAACCAAATAAGCGGACAGAACCGATACGGAGAAAGGGAATGAATTTTCTTGTTATTTTTTATATATCCGTTACTATATTTTATACGGTTACTTTAATATATTTCTTTGTAGGAATGTTTTTCCCCCAAAAAGGAAAAAATAAACAACAAAATGGCGTTTCCATTATCATTGCGGCTCGGAATGAAGAAAAAAACATCGGCAATATTCTTACCGATCTGATTGATCAAAATTGGCCGGATTCTTTATATGAAATCATTATTGCCGACGACGAATCTACGGACAAAACAGCTGAAATCGTCCGTGAATTTTCTCAAAAATGTCAAAATATACAACTGGTTCAAATTCATAAAGTACCGCCCGGTTTTAGTCCGAAAAAATACGCCCTTCAACAGGCCGTGACAAAAGCACGCCACGAAATCATTCTATCCACGGATGCCGATTGCCGTGTGGGTCCCCACTGGATCGAAAGCATGGTATCATATTTTACTCCGGATGTGGGTTTTGTTGCCGGATTCTCCCAATTTGGGACACCCGGTTCAAAACAAAATTTTTTAGAACGTTTGCAGGCTTTTGACTTTGTACAGCTTATGGGCGCCAATGCAGCCACATTTAACTGGGGACACCCGCTGGCGGCTTCGGGTCAAAATCTCGGTTACAGAAAAACCGCGTATGATAAAATCGGCGGGTATCGCAAAATATCCCATCGTATCTCGGGCGACGATATTCTTTTCCTGCAGTTGGTCCGCAAAAAGACCACTTATAAACTTGCATTTGCATCATATCCACCAGCGTATGTCGTTTCCAAACCTCAAAAAAACCTTATCGGTTTATTCAATCAGCGTATACGCTGGGCGTCCAATGGATCTTACCAGATTAAATTAAATATTCCCTTTTTTTTATACCTTGTGCTGGTTTTCACTTTTAATTTTTTATCTCTTCTGGTTGTGCCCCTGGCTTTCGTATATAACGATTCTATTAAAATCGTTATCTTGTGTTTACTGTGTAAAGCAATGAGTGAATTTTTAGTTGCAGTGAAAAGTACATTTTATTTTAACAGAACGGATTTACTACGCTTCTTCGTGCCGTGGTTCTTATTACAAATGCCTTATGTCCTTTTCACCGGATTGCTGGGTTCATTGGGCACATTCAGTTGGAAGGACAGAAAACATACGGCGGCTATTAGAAAATGAGATACTTTATAATTTTATTTAGCGGACTGATATTGGCCACTCAATCAGCGGTGACAAGTCAACCGGACATAATATCTTTCTTTAATAATAAAGAATATGAATATCAGCTTAAATACAAAGGTATCGGTTCAGCTTCCGCAGTATTATCAAGTTTTTTCTCATCGCCAGACAGTGGCCAGATGAATATCAGATTACATGTAAAGACATCAGGACTATTCAATTTATTATTCCACGTGAACAACACGTATGATACACTTGTCGATACGGCTTCCTGGAGGCCAATTCGGATATCAAATAACATTGATCAAGAAAATATCGTGCAGAACCTTTCCATAGAATTTAATTGGCAAAAGCTATTGGCTACAACAAGTAATGGTTTTCAATACGATATTTTACCTGATTGCATGACGATATTTACCTTGATGTACCGGCTTCGAACCTCATCACTGCATACGGAGCAAAAGCTGGTTTTTAGCCTGGATACTGAAAGTCTGCTGTGGATTGTTGAAGGGAGAGTGGATAGTTTAATATACAAGAATCCCTGCAAAAATTTAAAAGCAAAAAAAATCACATTCGACCTTTCTGCGGCGGCAAACAAAGAACCAAGACCGTGGAAAACCGATTTACTAACCAACAGGCTCGGGAAATCCAACGCAACAATAACGTTTGTTTTCGGACCGGAACCCTGGAATATTCCCCTTCGTATACAATTCGGCGAAAAAGAAAATCAGGTTGACATGATTATAAAATCTTGTCCTCAGGAGTATCAATAAAAAAATGATATTTTTCATTATTTTGACATCCGTATTTTTTATTTTGTACATTACGACAAGTATTATCTTTACTGGTATCAAAAGATACGGAGGCAAACAGTATTTTGTAAAATCTCCCGCTGTTTCTATCATCATTGCCATCCGTAACGAGGCGGCAAATCTTCCGGAATGCCTCAAATCCCTCTCTCAACTTGATTACCCGCAAGATACACTGGAAATCATCATAGTGGACGATAACTCTACAGATCATTCAAGACAGATTATAGAATCCTACACAAAAAAATACAATTCTTTCAAGTATCTTTTTCTCGGACGAGATAAAAAACAGCGGCCAGGCAAGGCCGGCGCCCTGTTGCATGGAATCAATAATAGCCGAGGGGAATTTATCTTTATTACAGACGCAGATTGTCGTGTACCGACATCCTGGATCAAAGGTACACTAAAATTGTTCAAAAAAAATACCGGACTTGTTGGCGGATTTACCCTTGTCGACAGTGGTTCATTTCTCAGTAAGATTGAGGCCTTTGATCTTTTTTTCCTTTTATCGGTCGCGTCCTCAGCGGCACAGCTGAATAAACCGTGCAGCTGGATTGGCAACAACATGGCATTTCGGCGTCAGGTTTATGAAGAATCTGGCGGATATTCGGAACACGGTTTCAGCCTTATCGAGGATCAGGCACTTGTTGATGCTATAGCGAAAGGGACACGATGGCGGATTCTTTTACTGCCTGATCGCGAAAATGCAATAAGAAGCCTGCCGGCGCCGAACGGTTTTCAGCTCATTAATCAACGCAAACGCTGGCTTCTCGGACTCAGGACAATACGTCCTCTGGGGCGGTTTCTGGTCCTGGTCAGCGGCTTCACGAGAATTTTAACTCCTCTGCTCTTTTTTGTTTTTCCAGTTGTCGTCGCTGCTGTTATATTGACGATTGTTTTTTTATGTGACTTTTTTATCATCTTTTTACCGGCGCGAAAAGTCGAATACAAATTCGACTGGAGGTATTTTATCGGCTTTGAACTTATGCAAATACTGCTCGCTTATATTCTTCCACTTTTTTACATGCTGAGTAATAGAATAAGTTGGAAGGAATATAAATACAAAGTCAACAAATTCGAACCTGATTCCATACTCAACGAATAATATGTTAATAAAAAAGCCTATTTTATTACATTATTACATCACCTACAGTTGTAATTGCTGTTGCACATTTTGCGATATCTGGCGCACACCGAAATATTCATCAGGCCATGATGCTCAAATTCAAGATGTTGAGAAAAACCTGAAATCCGCCTATAAAATCGGTACACGATTTGTCGATTTTACCGGTGGCGAGCCATTGTTACATCCGGATTTACCATTCATGCTGAAAGCCGCAAAATCTATCGGATACCGGACATCGATTACGACCAATTGCAAGCTTTACCCCAAAAGAGCCCGAGAGCTGGCCGGCCTGGTTGATCTATTGCATTTTTCCCTCGACGCCGTCTCTCCCGAACTGCACAACAGCATTCGCGGTTGCAATGTCTTTTCTCATGTAATGGAAAGTATCGACACAGCTCGTTTCCTGAATGAAAAGCCGGATATACTATTTACCGTAACGGACCAAAATGCGGATCACCTGGAAAAGCTGGCACTATTTTGCAAAAAAACCGGCTTATTATTATTGGTGAATCCTGTATTCAACCATTATTCAATTAACCGATTGGAGGGCCGGAGTCTTACAAAAATATTTGACCTTTCCAAATCACAAAATGTATACATTAATAAGGCTCTTTTAAAACTAAATTTAGCTGGTGGAAACAGCATCCGGAATCCACGCTGCCGCGCCGTTTCATCAACTGTCGTCATCTCACCGCAAAATGAACTCCTGTTACCCTGTTTCCATTTTTACACAGAAAAATTTCCGATCTCTACATCGTTGGAAAAGTTATTTATGACAAAAAGTTACATTCATTTTCGTTCCATGCAGGGACGTTTTGATTTTTGCCAGGGCTGCAACCTGAACTGTTATTTTGATCCATCCTTCCTGTATAAACTCGACCGTTACTTTATGGACAGCCTGCTCGCAAAAGCCGGATATATGTGGCATAAACACATAAAACCTTTTTTCGTTCCGGCGCACCTCGATCGCAGGCCTGCTGATAAAATAATGGCCGAAATCACCGAAACAACGGCGGATAAGACTTGTTCGCGGCATATTGCGGCGATTTAAAATGAACGAGCTTTTCGAAAAATTACAACATCTGGATTTATTGATTCCTGTGATGTTATATGCAGAAACTCATTATAAATTTCCTTTCATTCCAAGCAGGCTGTGGAAAAAGGAACCGGAAATCATCGCCGATGTTCCTCACCGATTGGAACCCGATGCCGATCTGCCGGTTTTATTACTGGTAAAGGATGCCCACCTATATCCTGTGAAGCTTATTGAAGTAACAGCAATTCTTATCAATAAAACACAAAGATATATTTTACTGCAGCATACGTTTCAACATTTCACGTTGGAGACGGCGTATTGGGATAAAATATTTGCACTCAAAGTGCCGCAAAACATAAGTGGTGAAACATATGTTGATGTCCGGATCAAGTATGCAATAAAAAACAAAATCAAAACCGTCCACAACGATAATTATCGTATTTCCGAACACAGGCCTTTTCGCGTTTTTATCGATCCGGATCCTTTGCCGGGAACAGAAGAATGCCGATTCGGCGACCTTCATTATCACAGCCATTACACTAACGATCAGGTTGAATTTGGAGCTTCGCTTCCTGCAACGGTTGAAATAGCAAAGGCAATGGGATTGTCATTTTTTGCCGTTACTGATCATTCCTACGATTTGGATGACACGGTTGATAATTATTTAAAAAACGATCCTCAACATCCAAAATGGCACCGGATGCACCGCCGTGTCGAGGGAATTAATAAAAATGAAAAAACTTTTGTTATTATTCCGGGGGAGGAACTTTCAGTTGGCAACCATAAAAATAAAAATGTTCACATTTTGATTTTTAATGAAAAAAAATTCTTCCCGGGAAGCGGAGATGGCGCTGAAAGATGGTTCAAAACTCAACCGGAATTATCAATAAAAAATACTTTAAATCTGCTTTCGTCGAAAGCTCTGGTGTTTGCGGCCCATCCGGAGATTAAACCACCTCTGCTGCAGCAGCTGCTGATTCGCCGCGGGAAATGGAGTGTTGAAGATTATCAGCATAAACGTCTTGACGGACTACAAGTCTGGAACAGTGAAAAGGATAGATACTTTTCGCAGGGAATAAAAAAATGGATCCTTCTGCTGTTGGGAAATTACCGATTATCGATCATCGCAGGCAATGATGCGCACGGGAATTTTGGCCGATTTCGGCAGATAGGCTTCCCCTTTTTTACACTCCGTGAAAACAATAAAGAGATATTTGCAAAGGCCAGAACAGGCATTTTAAAAATTCCCGGTGTTGAATCGAACAATCTGTTAAAATTATTAAAAGAAGGCCGGACAATCATAACGGACGGTCCATTCGGCCGTTTACAATTGACGGGTGAATCAAAACGAATCTATATTCTTGGCGATATATGTCGCGAATCAATCCAAAACGTTCAAATAAAAGCGCTTTCCACACAACTTTTTGGTTGGCTGGCTAAAATAAAACTTTACATCGGAGATATTGAAAACAGGATTGAACGTATGGTAGAAATAGATGCATCAGGTAATAAAACCGAAACCCAGATCGAAAACCTCCCTTTCCCCCGCAAAGGTTACATTCGAATGGACATATTCACGGAAACGAAATGTCGTTGTTTAACCAATCCGATTTATATTGATCGCTCATCCAAAGTTTAACTTTTTAAAAAAGACGAATTTTTCGTATTATTTTTTTGAGCCCTCGACCAAACATTTCCGGTTCAATCTCGATATGACGTTCGTCACCTTCGCCATAACTTTCGGATTTTACCGCTTCGTTTGATTTTAGAGTATCATGAATAATAAATCTTTCATAATTACCCATATGCGGCAAAACGATTCTTTCACCCTTTTCAACAGCTTCACTGGCCTTTTCATGGGCATACCGCTTAAGGTTTCCAACAGGATATACCTTTAACTCATAATCTTCGTCATGCCTGTACGTTTTCGTGACTATTTCTGAATTATGATCAAAATGACGATGAATCAGCTTACGCTCAAATGAGTTGAGGTCATGAAAAGATACTGGCAATATTGAATCCTTTAATTCACGTTTTATCTGGTCGAGCACGTTCTGAATTTTAGAACTTGGCGCTGTTGTAAATCTTTTTCTTCTTTCCATTCACATTCACCTCATGTTTGATAATCTATCAATTAATTTTCCATGTATGTTCGAAAAAGAACCATTACTAAATGTAACCACCAGATCACCTTTTTGCAGATGTCTTGAGAGATAATCGAGTATATGATTTATACTTTTAAAATACTCGGCTGTTTTTTTACGGATAGATAAATCGTTTACCAATTGTTCACAAGAGAGGAGCTGATCCTCCGGTACCTTTTCGGGGCGGTGGATGGGTGCAACCAGAATACAATCCGCATCCATAAAAGCATCGACCAACAGCTCTTGAAAAATATTTCGCCGGGTGGTTGCGGTTCGCGGTTCAAACAGGGCCCATATTTTCCGTTGAGGGAAACGTTGTCGAAATGACTTTAATGTGGCAAGAATTGCGGTCGGGTGGTGACCAAAATCATCATAAATATCAATATTTTCTACACTCGCAACAAGTTCGAGTCTGCGTTTTATGCCCTTGAACAATTTCAGCGCTTGAGAAACGGTCTCAAGGGTAATCCCCGCATGATGTGCCACGGCAATGGATGCCAGTACATTATTGATATTATGTGCGCCGAACAAGGGAACGGATATTTCTCCAACAGGTTGATCTTTGTGATAAAGGACGAAGAAAGATTGTTGGCTTGATATTTTCACATTCCGTGCATACCAGTCTCCGCCGGGTCCAAAGGTCTCAACACGGCAAAATGCATTCTTACTCACCTGCACTGCCAGTGTATCTTGTTTTGAAACAACCAGCAGGCCGTTACGTGGTATTAAATTCACAAATCTTTTAAACGCGAGCAATATCTCGTCAATGGAATTGTATATATCTGCATGGTCAAATTCTATGCAATTGATAACGCCAATGTCCGGCATAAAGCGTAAAAACTTGGCGGCTTTATCAAAAAATGCGGAATCGTATTCATCGCCTTCGATAATGAAATCATTCCCGGTCCCTACCTGATAACCCCGATTAAAATTTCTCGGTATCCCACCGATCAAAAAACCTGGCTGACGATTCGCATGATTAAAAATCCATGCAACAAGGGAGGTCGTCGTGGTCTTGCCATGAGTACCGGTTATGACGATAGATCGCTTTCCACGTATGCAAAACTCACGCAGAGCTTCCGGCAATGACATATACGGAATGTGTTGATCGAGAACGGTCTCAATCTCAACATTGCCCCGCGAAATCGCATTTCCGACGATAACAAGATCGGGTCTAGGGTCCAAATGTTCGGGCAAAAATCCGATTTTAACCGGGATTTTTTCCTGTTCAAGAAAAGTGCTCATGGGAGGATAGATTCCCTCATCGGATCCGGTTACATGATAGTCCATCTGCTTAAGCATGGCTGCCAAAGATGCCATTGCGGTTCCACATATGGCTAAAAAGTATATATTTTTCGGTTTTTTCTCTATCAGCAAATATACCTCACGGCGTCGAATTGACAAACATATAATCAGGTAGTGATGAATAAGGAATTCGGCTTGTACCACTCTCATCAACGACAATATTTGTAATTTGGTTTAGCGGCCCCGGTTTACCCAAATTCCGGCCGTTTAACTCCAACTCTATTCCACCGGCGTTGCCGATTCGCATGTAAAACTTGCTGCGGCTGATCCATTCCCGAATATCACCTTCTTGAAACGTGACTTCATCAGCAAGCGAATCATTAAACACAATACGTATCCAAGTAGTATCCAGTGCTTTGACTTTTAACCGCAAAATGTCGCTTTGTGTTACGGGTAATGTTTCGCATAAAGTATCCGGTTTCGATATTTGTGGTTGTAATACATTTGAAATGGGTGGCACAGACCGTTTTTGGTTCGAAGGCAAATTAAATAAAATAAAAACAAAGATTATGAAAATTAAACCTGCAGCGGCAACATATCCCAGTGTTTTATTGTTCACGGAATAGTCCACCTGCCGAGTAACTATACTCTTATTCTGTTCCGGATGTGTTCGGTCTACGGACATCGGTTGCAGATCATTGGCTTGTTGATATTTCTGCAACATGATCTCGTGGTCAAGTCCGACCTCCGTTGCGATACTCTTTATAAATGCCCGGATATAAACTGCCGGCAAAAATTCAAAATTTCCACTTTCAATTTTTTCAATCGCGGCAACAGATATCTTTGTTACATCCGACAATTGCCGAACACTTTTATTTTTTCTTTCTCGAGCAAGTCGAATTTCTTGCCCGATTTCTAGAAGAATATTCTGCACTTTTCACTCAAATTTCATAAATACTTTATAAAACTTTGCCAATGGAAATCCAACGACATTATAAAAACATCCATCGATACGATCGACAAAAACAGCGCTCTGATCCTGAATGCCATAGGCGCCTGCTTTATCCATAGGATTACCGGTATCCACATATGATGATATTTCATCATCATTTAAATCACGAAAATGAACGCGCGTTACTTCAAAATCCGACACAGAATGATTATTATCAGCGCGCAATAGAGTGAATCCGGTATAAACACGATGAGTTTTACCACTCAATCGTTTAAGCATATTAACTGCTTCATTCGCATCAGCCGGTTTTCCCAATATCTCCCCGTCTAAAACAACAATAGTATCCGCACCGATGATAAGACCGTCCGTTCGAACATCTCCCACATTAGAAGCTTTTAGATAGGAAAGCTGCAAAACATGTTTTGCAGGATCCGGCTCAGAAAATTTGGTCTCGTCAACCTGCGCGGGTTGTATAAGAAACTCAAATCCGATCAGTTGTAGCAGGTACGCTCTGCGCGGTGACTGTGATGCCAGAACAATCGGTGATGTACCGGGATCAGTAAGCAATCCGCTTCCTTTATTTTTCATTACTGTCCAGTATTACTGTTACAGGACCATCGTTATTAATTGAAACCAGCATCATTGCACCAAACTGCCCTTCTTCCACGGTTAGGCCGAAATTCTTCAAAAAAACAACAAACTTTTCATATAGCGGTTGCGATACGGCAGGCGGTGCTGCCTCAGTGAAACTCGGTCTTCGGCCTCTGCGGCAATCGGCATAAAGCGTAAACTGGGAAATGACCAGCAATTCGGCGCTTTTATCCAGTGCCGAAAGTTGACATTTTCCTTCAGCATCTGTAAAAATTCGAAGATGAACAACCTTATTGGCCAGGTACTCGGCATCATGAATCGTATCATTGTTTTTAATACCAATAAATATCACCAAACCTGCATCGATTCGGCCGATTATTTTGTCCTCGACAGTAACAGAAGCCGATTTCACACGTTGTATCAGTAACCGCATAAGTGCTTTCTCGAATAGAAATTACCAAGTGCCTGCATAAATAGCAAACAGACCGACGAGCATATCCACTTTGAGAGTGATACTCAGCCGATTCAAAATGTTTCGGAAGGGCTTTTTCCATACATAATAAATCGTCAGCATCAATATTGTATTTACACCCAACATTACAATGATAAAATATATTTTGCCATAAATTTTTAACAGATAGGGCAAAATCGTTGCACATATCAATATAAAAAACACAGCTGTAACAAGAATTTGAGCAGGTACAAATCCGAATCGAACAGGAAGTGTTGCGGCATTTTGTTGTTTATCGCCCTCAACATCTTCCATGTCTTTGATAATCTCCCGGCCAAAATGCATAAAAAATGCAAATCCTGCCGGTATCAAAACCATCTGCACACGTTGCACCGCAATCCCACCGTAAATAAAAGCCAGTGCTGATAAAAAGCTGACTGTAAAATTGCCGAAAACGACTGTACGCTTTAATTTTGCACTATAAGCATATAAAAGTACACAACTTGTAATAGCAATAAAAATGGCCGTTAAATTAATATTAAACGAAGTGATGATGCCCAGTGCAAAACAGATCACAGAAAACACATAAGCTTCGTTTTTGGTTAACAGACCGGCGGGCAAAGGCCGATTTGGCTTGTTGACTCGATCGATCTCAATATCGAAATAATCGTTAATCGCATTGGCCGCCATAATAAAAAAACCGCCCGAAACACAAGCCCACATCACCTTATCCCACATATGCAGTGCACGACAAATAAATGCAGCAATAAAAATAGAGAAAACGGCAATGAGAACGTTGAATGGACGAGTGAGTAAAAAATAACCGTATAACTTTCGCATTTATGCAAATATTTAGGCTTGACAATCTTATCGAATAGCTAATAATATAGCATGAATGGTTTGAAAATGCAAGCTGATTTTATGCAGTGTCTCTCCCAAAATTTCATCGATGTTGATAAATATATCAAAATAATCAGCCATGTGTCTTCAAATCAGAATGATTCTTTTTAACCTCGCGCAGAAACGGGGCCCAGAGATCTTTGGCGTGCAATTTAAGTAAAAAATCGATCCCTCCTTTTATGTTTATTATAGAATTATGATTTTAAAAAGAAAGATATGACAAATATTATCCCTTTGAAAAATAATTATCATTTCGTATCTTTTATA
>JAFGEC010000001.1 GCA_016931775.1 Candidatus Zhuqueibacterota bacterium
ACACCGGGAACCAATGTGGTGATAAACGGTGAGCTGGAAAAAACCCATTGTATCAATTCCAGTTCAAACACTTTTCATGGCGACCAGTGGGTAACTGTAGAAGTTGAAGTTCACGGCGATGAGGTGATCCGGCACTGGATCGACGGTCAGATTGTTCTGGAATACGAAAAACCGCAGTTGGATCCGGGTGATGCCGACGCACAAAAATTGATCGTCGACGACAATTTGTTGATCCACGAAGGATATATTTCTCTTCAAGCCGAGTCTCATCCCGTGGAGTTCCGCAAGGTCGAAATTTTAATGTTAAAGTAACATTTTTCACCTAAAAATTTTGTTTTCCTTCGGACGATTAAATGAAAAATTTGAGAATTTTTATTTTTATCGTTTCGTGGGAATGTATATGTTGTGCCGGTCCTTTTCACCCTGCAATTCAGTATATATTCCCGCGACCCGGAAGCAGACTGCTGCCGCGTGAAGTAACGGTCATCGTGCGGCTGGAAGAGGAGTACCGGGATAAAATAACCGATTTACAAAATTTTATTCTTGTCGATGATGAGACCGGCCGGTGTTCCGGAATCATCTTTTATGCAACCGATAACAAGACGATTATTTTCAAACCCGGTCAAAAATTTAATTACGGTGAAAAAATTCATGTTACCGTTAACAACACCCAGGTTGCTTTGCAGGATTTTGAGATGGAGTTTACAGTTGTGGCAACCGAACCTCAGGAGCCGGACAGGCTTTTAAAATCCAATTCTGATAAGGTTTGCTACCCTATCCCGCAGAACCCCGGCCAGGCCAGAGTGATCAACGGCGTAGCGGTGCCCAGTGATTTTCCGTTCATCACTGTTAAACATACGGGTGAAACGGCACCCGGCAGGATTTTTTACGCCGTGAATTATCCCCTGGAAGGAACCGGGAATTATTTGATTATCTTGAATAACGATGGGACCATTTATTATTACCGTAAAAATTATGAATCGGTACGCAACGGGAACCTGACGGTTCATCCCACCGGAGTGCTGACAAGCTTCTTGTTCAGTCCGGATTATAATATGGTTCTGGATCGCTGTTTTGAACAGATCGATATCATAAAAGCCGGGCATGGTTACCGGACGGACAATCATGAACTGCAGATACTGGAAAACGGCCATATTCTTTTAATAGCGGAAAAGGATGCGCCCATCGACATGAGCAAGGTTGTGGATGGCGGAAAACCCGACGCACAAGTTCTGGGCAACCATTTTCAGGAGTTGGATACGGATAAAAATGTTATTTTTGAATGGCGAAGCTGGGATTTTTACCCCATCGAGGATGCCGTTTATGAAAATTTAAAAGCAAATAATATCGATTATGTGCATATAAATTCCATTGCCATTGATTCTGACGGCCATTATGTTATTTCAGCCAGGAATTTTAACGAGGTTACAAAAATAAACCGCGATACCGGTGAAATTATATGGCGTTTGGGCGGACGCTACAACCAGTTTACTTTTACCAATGAAGAGGTTGAATTTTTTTATCAGCATGATGCACGTCCTGTCGGGGAAAAACCCGGCAACTATTTAATATTTGACAACGGCCGAAACCGGGATCCCTATTATTCCAGAGCCGTTGAGTATAAACTCGATAACGTTCAAATGACGGCTGAAAAAGTGTGGGAGTACCGGCCTCACCCAGACCGCCTTGTACCTTCCATGGGAAGTTCACAGCGACTGCCGAATGGCAATACATTGGTGGACATGCCGATCGAAGGTGAAATGCTGGTGCGAGAAGTGACACCCGATGGAGATGTCGTCTTTGAACTGACCAGTCTCGGACATTCCAACTATCGCTGCCGGCGTTACGAATGGAGTGGAAATCTGGAAAGACCTTACCTGTTCGTGGAAAATTATGGCGCCGTCATCCGCCTGATTTTTAACAAATTCGGTGATGAGAATGTGGAATTCTATAAAATCTATTACGGCAGAAATTCTGAAACCAATACTTTGCTGGATACCACATCCCTGACATATTTGGATTGCAGTGCCGCAATGTTTTCCAATATGGCGGAGTATTCTTTCAGTGTATCCGCCGTCGATAAAAACGGGAAGGAAAGTGGACGGTCTGATACGATTAAAGCCTATATACGCTATACGGCACCAGGAGAAAATCTGGTAAAAAACGGTACCTTCGAGTCCATGGATGATTGGATTTTCGACCGCAATGGCGCCGCTCATGCAACGGGCAGGATCGACGAAGAACACCGCTTTAAAATTTCCATTACAAAGACCACACCTCAGGCACGGGATGTCCGTCTGAAACAAAAGGATATCATACTTTTGAACGGCAGGGAATATGTTTTTGAATTTGACGCGTTTGCCGGTAATAATCGGCCTATTTCGGCAAAAGTCGAGCAACTTATCCCGCCATATATCAATTACGGAAGAATCGGGGATTCATACGTCACCACTCAATCCCGTCATTTTAAATACAATTTTGTCATGCAAAATCCCAGTACGGCAGAAGCCCTGGTTGTGTTTGATTGCGGGCAGGAAACGGGTGAGGTGTTTATTGATAATGTTTCCTTGAAATATTTGCCGTCGGAATCCGATACCTCTTTCAGCGGCGTCATCAGGGTGAATTTTCAGCCTGAAGGGGAAGCCGTTCCAACCGGTTATGTGGCGGATACCGGCGAAGAATTTGGCCAACGATCCAATGGTTATACCTATGGGTGGCTGAATGGAACAAATCCGGAGTCAATACGCAGAGATGGTCTGTCCGATGCCCGATATGCCACTTTGAATTATTTGCAAAAAACGGAAATTGACCGTGTGTGGGAGATCGAACTATCCGACAACTCTTACCGTATTTTTCTTGTTATGGGTGACGCGGCTTATACAGACCAAATCAACAATGTGATTATTGAAGATGCCGTTTTACATGACCCGGACGGTCAGGATTTGTTTGACGAGTATGCGGTTGATGTTGTTGTGAATGACGGCCGGTTGACCCTGTCTCCCGGTCCTGAGGCAAAAAATGCCAAGGTCTGTTTTGTCGAAATATATAAAGGAGAAACGGTTGTCGAAAAGGTCAAAACCAATGTCCCTGATTTATATTCGCTGCAGCAAAACTATCCCAATCCCTTTAATGCTTCCACAGCCATAAAATATTCGCTAGCCCGCCCCTGTGCCGTGCGTCTCGATATTTACAACCTTTTAGGCCATCACGTCAAGAACCTGGTAGATGAACCGAAAGATGCCGGATATTTTGCCGTCAATTGGGACGGCACGAATAAAGCAGGGCAGTCGGTTGCGGCGGGAATATATTTTTACAGGATGGAACTTGACGGATCGCATGAAATGAAAAAGATGGTTTTGGTGCGGTGAGGGAGATTATGGGGAAATCAAAAAATATTATAATTCTTATAAATTATTCTATTTTTAATCAGTCAAAAAGGATGCAAGTCTCAAAATACTACATCCGATAATAAATAGCGTGATGGATAGAAAAATAATTAACCACAAAGATCACGAAGGACATGAAGTAATTAAAAAATTTGATGAATTATCAAATAGAGTAATTGGATGCGACATCGAGGTTCCTCGAAAATAAATTAATACTTGAGGATAAAGCCGGGGATAAATTCTTATCCATTTATCAAGTATCAAGAGCAAATATTGCCTTATATAAAATGGACCAAAATATCGCTCGGTTTGTTAATAAATTCCAATATTGTACATATAAAAGAAGGGATTAAATCACTGCTGTCCGGGTATTGGTAAAATCAAGATGACATAAATAAATTAAAAATAATATATTATATACATCAATTCACTGTTATCGATTTGAAATTAATTTCGGAAAATTTCATACCATTATACCAAAGTTATTGCTATTTTCTATTAATGCCCGGATAGCAGTGGGATTAAATACTTTGTTTTATAATGTCTTTGCGTTTCGTATTCTTCGTGGTAAAATAATTTACTAATAATTATTTGCACTTGACACGAATCAAAGCTCGCTTTGAATGAAATGAAAATGAGAAAAATTATACGCCGTATCCATTTTAATATTCGCGCAAATGAAAAAAAGTATTATACCCATCTATGAGGAGCAAAAAATGAAGAATTTGAATCTGTCAATCATTTTCATCTCGTTTTTTCTTTCAAATATATGTGTTTATTCTTCTACTACTCATAAATCACTTGAATCATTAGATCACCAACTCCTTCATTTGCTTGAATCAAAAGGTTTTACGGTCCACAGAATGATTGATGATTCTAAAGACATTTCAAGGTTAGACTCGGCAAAAGTAGAGGAAAATAAAGGCAACATAATAAAACTCACAGCATCCCGGCTCATTCCGGATGCGAGAAAAAGAGCCATTCGTCCTGCAAAGACATCTTTAGGAGAAATTTTTAAAACTACAAATTCTGAATATGATACGATTATGACAGAAGATTTTGAGACAGGTGCTATCGATACAAATAAATGGGAATTAATAGGGAATCCCACCTGGGGAATAACCGATTATAAACAAAATACAGGCCTTTATAGTATTTGGTGTGCTGCCGGCGGAGACAGCGCACGTAATCCGGATCAGTCAGGGTATGTGAATAATATGGAATCTCAGATAATATTCGGCCCTTTTAATCTTGGCGATGCCACTCATTGTTTGATGAAATTCTACTTTTATTTAGAATCTGAGATGACAAGCGACTGGTTTTATTTTGGAGCATCAAACGACGGTGAGAACTTTGGGCAGATGCTTTATTCAGGGCACTCGAATGGATGGCGGGAAGATTTACTGAATATTGGGAATGTACCTGAACTTGGGGATTTAACAGGCAGTGATTCAGTGTGGGTAATCTTTGGCTTTGTCAGCGACAGCACTGGGCTGGATAAAGGTGTATATGTTGATGATATTAAATTATATAAAGGTTCAGGATTTAGTGCCTTGGGTGGGTGGTATAATGGAATTATAACAAAAGACAAGAGTCCTTATGTGGCTGTTTGGGATATCTATCGACGGATACCATAGTATCTTTTTATCGAATAGTAATGGACGCATTATTGAGAATAAAATTATAAATAATGAAGGTCATGGTATCACATTAAAAACATATATTTATTTTTTATCCATTTATAAAAACGAAATAAGTGGAAACGCTGGTGACGGTATTCATGCAAATCATTTTACTAATAGTATGAATATCGAAAGCAATATAATAGCCAAGAATTCAATGGGATTAAATTTTGGAAAATCATTACTATCCCAAGTTAATGTTCGGCATAATATAATTGTTCAAAATGACTCAACTGGTATTTTTCTTGAAGAAGCTGATTTATTTCGAATTGAGTATAATTGTATTTGGAATAATGTTCCCAATTTTTATGCACCTTATGGTGGTTGGTTAGGGTGGAATAATAGAACTAATCACAATGGAGCTCCATGTGATTCAAGTTATAATATCTCATTAAATCCGGAATTTGCTGATACAACAATCAATAATTATCATCTTTTGGTAAGCTCTCCCTGTATTAATGCTGGCAACCCGAACAGTTTTTATAATGACTCTGATAAAACGATAAATGATATAGGTATTTATGGCGGTTCAGGTTTATCTTTTAATTTTACAGATTATGATTTTAGAAATAATACATTAGCCGGAGAACGAAAAGCTGATTTATTGGTGTTGAACAATCTTGATAAACGTATTGATTTTAAAAATATATATTTGAATGATACCAGTAATTTTAGTTTAGATAATACAACTTCGGCAATAATAGAGCCATATGGTTATGAAAATTTTAGTATAACATTTTATCCCCAGAAATTTGGATATCATCAAGCCGACCTTGTTCTTGAAACAGACGATCTTATTAATAAAAAAGCCATATTTAAACTTACCGGTGACTGCGTAATAGGAACATGTGTAGAAAATGATATTACAAAAGATTCTGTATGGACTAAAAACGGAAGCCCATATTATTTAACAAAAAGTATAAGAATAGGGAGTCCCAAAGGTGAAGATCCAATAACTTTTATAATAGAACCGGGAGTACAAATTAAATTTTGGAGTGGTACATTTATGATGATTGATAATGCAATTATTGTTGCAGAAGGAGTAAAAGATGATCCAATCATTTTTAGCAGTGAATCATTATATAAAGGTCAATATGGTTATGGCTTGAAGTCACTTGCGAAAAAGAATTTTCATTTTCAAAAGTCAATTTTTAAATATTGTAACTTTTCTGATTTTTCAGAAGGGTTAGATTTTAAGGGTCATCCCCTATTTATGTCAGACTGTGTCATTAAAAACATGATACGAAAATCCATAGCAACACTTGAATATGCATTAAGGTCTGATACAAGTAGTTTAATGCTTGAACGCTGTCAATTTATTAATAATTCTAAAAGCGCTCTTGTATCCTATACTAATTCACTTTTAATTAAGGATTGTATTTTTGAGAACAATTCCAGTGGAATTGATGTTAAGGGAGATTCAGCAAAAATCTTAAATTCATTCATTAGAAATAACGCCAATATTGGTAGTTCAAATTCTGATGGTTACGGGATTAAAAGCTCTGCATTGAACAGCAAAAATCTTTTTATAAATAATTGTCAAATTATTAATAATAAGAAAAATGGTATAGATTTACATCCGTATACAGATACTTTTATAAATAATTCAGTAATTAGTTACAATGGGTATTATGGTATTTATTGGGGAAACAATGTGCATTTAAACAATAATCTTATCTGTAAGAATTCGGCTCCAGGTATTAGTGGCGCTGATTCGGTTTTTATTATAAATAATACAATGTTTGGTAATAGCACTGATCCTCTTTATCAATGGGGAGGTGTAGTTCTACGATATAGTTATTGTAAAATTATTAATAGTATAATTCGTAATAATGCAGGAAATAGGGGGCAAGTCGAAGTTAAATATGGTAAAATATTATATTGTAATGTTGAGGGTGGATGGGAAGGTGAAGGAAATATAGATATTGAGCCTATGTTTATTGATCCTGAAAACGGTAACTTTAATTTACTTTCAAATTCCCCCTGTATTGATGCCGGATCAGATTCCATGATTTACAATGACCCCGAAGATCCTGCCAATCCGGGTTTTGCTCTGTATCCTGCATTGGGAACCATCCGCAACGACATGGGCGCCTATGGCGGACCTGGCGCTGTACACTGGCCAGTCAATCATGCCCCACAACAATTCAGTTTATTGCTTCCAACAAATGGTGATACAATCACGACACTTACGCCTACATTTGAATGGGAGGCCGCGGCAGATCCTGATTTTGGTGATCAAGTTAAATATGCAGTCTTCTATACGACAAATGCTGTATTCGATTCGATTCCACATGTCAAGGATTTATTGAATACAACATGCGCCATTGAAGACACGCTTGAACCTGCCATGACCTATTATTGGAAGGTCGTTGCTTATGATAATGACAGCTTGTTCACAACATGCAATAATGTATTTTATTTTACGACACCCACACCAGCAGATATAAAAAAGTCCGCCGGCAATTTGCCTAAAGAATACAAATTATCGCAAAACTATCCCAATCCCTTTAATCCAACAACGACCATTAAATATGAATTGCCTCGTGACTGTCATGTCATCTTGAAAATATATAATATGCTGGGTCAGGAGGTAAGCATATTATTTGATAAAAATCAAAAAGCCGGATATCATGACATTCAGTGGGATGCTACCAGTTTTGCATCCGGTTTGTATTTTTATTCTTTGAAAGCTATAAGTAAGAATAACAGAACTTTTAATAAAATTAAGAAAATGCTTATTCTTAAATGATTTACTATTTTAAATAAATGTAAAATTATTGTTTTGAATCAAATTAACAGTCATGCATTTTGTTTATCTCTTAACAAAACTTTATATCTCATAAAATGAGCGGATTATCACAAAATTTGGATCAAAATACTTCCGATGAAGAATTGGTGAATCTTTCTTTACGAGACAAGGAAAAGTTTTATTACCTGATGAAAAGATACGAACCGAAAATTTTGCGATATATCCGGCGTATGACAAACGTCAGCCGGGAAGAAGCTGAGGATATTTTACAAGATATATTTATTAAACTATATCGTAATCTTTTAGCATTTGACCACAATTTAAAATTTTCCAGCTGGATTTACCGTATTGCACATAATGAGATTATCAATCATTACCACAAGAATAAAGCACGATTTAAAACATTGGGCGTGAATCTAAATAATGATGATGTTTTTTATCTAAATGAAAAAATGAGTGATCATGACGATGTGGAAGCACGTTTTATTTCCCGCGAAAATGCCCGGAATATCGGTAAAGTGCTAGAAAAACTTCCGCAAAAATATCGTGAGGTGCTGGTTCTTCGGTATCTTGAGGAAAAAAAATACGATGAAATCAGTGATATTCTACGTAAACCTCCAGGCACGGTAGCAACGTTACTTAATCGGGCAAAATCTAAATTCAAAAAAATAGCCGTTCAGAAAATTTTCCGGTGATGTATGAGAGATATCAGCAAAAAAACACTTGATATAATTAAAAAAGAAAAAATACAGCCCTATGCCAGAAAACGATATCTGATAAAAAAAATCTTCATCTGGGCGCTTGTAACTTTGTCCATGGTTTTGGGAATTGTCGCTAGTGGTGTTGTTCTATTTCAGCTGACACATACGGATTGGGACCTTTATCATCGCTCGAGCTATAGCCTGATTGAGTTTATCATGCTTGCCATACCTTATTTTTGGTTCCTGTTTTTTATTGTTTTTTGGGGTGTTGCCTATAAATTTTTTCGGCGAACGGAGAAGGGGTATCGCTACAGGCCGATTTTCATTATTTGTTCATGTGTTTTACTTTCGATTGTCGGCGGTCTTGTTCTGTACCAAATCGGATTTGCAGAAAACCTCGAGGCCGCTTTTTATGAAAATATTCCTGTATATCGCACTTTGAACAAAAGGAAACATAGCATGTGGGTATCACCGGAGCGTGGCTTTTTAGCCGGGCGAATTACTGAAATTGTTTCCAGTGAAAAGATTGTATTGATTGATTTGCAAGGCAAAGAGTGGCCTATTGATATTTCTAATGTCATCTGGCGGGGCAGACTGAGTCCTAAAAAAGACCTGGAGATTAAGATTATCGGAAAGATGGACGATAAAGGTGGTTTTACGGCTTTGGAAATCCGTCCCATGCGCGGCCGCCGTATGCGAGGTAAAGGGCAACACCGTACGCAGCATCGGCATTAACAGATATTATAATTTTTTTTGAAAGAAAATTCGTTCATGAGTGGTATCACTATATAAAAGTGGTGCAACCAGTTCGTTTTTTTTATTGGTGCAAGTTATTTTATATGGGAGCCAGTCATGGACAAAAAAGTTATTTTAGCCGTTATTTGTATGCTTTTGATCGTTATATTTACGTTTTTTTGTTTTTCAAAAGTATACGGCCAAACCGGCCGATTTTCTCTACTCAATGCAGATACGGAAAATCGTCTTCAATTGACATCCGAACAAAGCAAAAGAATTCTGCAAACTGCAGAAAAATTTTTAAAAGAGGCATCGGTGGTTCGAGATGCACTCTATTTGAACGAAGTTGAATTGTTTATTATGCTGAATCAGGATAAATTGAATCCTGCGGCCGTTTTGAAAAAAAGAAATAAAATTTATTCTTTGAAGAATAATCTGCAAGATACGGCGACACAATATCTTTTAAAAGTTGAGGCGTTTTTAACGCCGGAGCAAAAAGTCCTGCTTCCTTATGGAGCCCTGGAAAGATTGTTTTTGCCATGGGGACTTGGGGCAGGTGTCGGTCGAGGGCCGGGTGGACGTTTTTCCAGGTTTTCCGGCTGGAATAATAACAGTCGTTATGGTATGGGACATGGCTCCGGATGCTGGTGGGGTCATGGTCTGGCCAGGGGGTATGGATATCGCATCTACAGCGGTTTCGGTTTAGGAAAGGGTGATTATCGAAATAACCGATCGGGCCGAGGTAGAAATTTATATAATAATTAAAACAAGTTGTTTAAAAGTTCATCCCGGAATGAAAATTTAGGGAGATACCCCTCGTAATATCTCAGTTATGAGTGGAAGGTGCGACGCACCGGCTCTCGACATCCTTACAAATATTAAAATCACATAAATTTGGCAAAAAGAGGTGCGTCGCACCTATCCTGTGCCACCCGAAAACTGAGGTTTTACATACCCCTCCTCCTCCCGGCTTGCAAATATCTCATCAATTGCTTATATTTATAAAATTTGTTCTTGGCCATTATTAGGAGTTTTTATGACCGTTCGAGGGATGTCCGCCCTTGTTATTTTATTCATTATAACTCAGTTTTGTACAGCGGAAATACCGCCTCAGGATATTACCGTCCATCTGGTGGGTAACGCCCACATCGACCTGGCCTACCGGTGGCGCTGGAATGAGACGGTGGACAGGGTCGGGCCGGACACCTTTGAGGGTGTGCTGCATATGATGGAAATAGAACCGGATTTAACCTTTGCCCAGAGTCAACTGGCGTTGTACGAAGTCATTCAGGCAAATCATCCGGCGATGTTTGGCGCCATTCGCCGAAAAATTGAATCCGGTCACTGGGCACTGGTCGGCGGGCAGTGGTCCGAACCCGATGCCATTCTGGCCGGTGGTGAATCGTACATCCGGCAGTTTTTAGTGGGAATGGAATACGCGGAGCGGCATTTGGGCGTAAAAAAAGTCGAGATTGCCTGGGTACCCGATTCGTTCTGCGGCCAAGCGAATACTTTGCCGCAAATTTACAGCGGCTGCGGGATTAAATATTACGTGTTCGGCAGGGGCGCACCCGAGGGTAAAAGAATATTCCGCTGGTCCGGTCCCGATGGATCGAACGTTTTAGCCTACAAGGTGCCGCGGCATTATAACCTCAGGGTCGACCGTGAATTGGTTCAGATCGTCAGTGAATGGTGCAAAGTAACCGGATACCCCCATGCGATGGTGCTGTATGGAGAAGGCGATCACGGCGGCGGTCCCCGTGAACCGGATATTCAAAATGTCCGCGAACTGCAATCGGAGAAAGATTTTCCCGCATTGGTGTATAACACGCCCGAAAAATATTTCGCGGAACTGGACCGGTCCGGCCGGCAGTGGCCCGAATACAGCGGCGAAATTGGTCTTGGAACCGGTGAGGCGGGTGATTTGCAGGGCAGTTGGCGTGGATCTTATACATCTCAGGCACGGGTCAAAAAGGCCAACCGGGATATGGAAAATTTGTTGCTCACTGCCGAGAAATTTGCCACCATCGGCGCCATGCTGCAGCGAAAACCGCTTTACCCTCGTGTCGATTTTCGCGAAGCGTGGAAAATTGTCCTGCGCAACCAGTTTCATGACATACTTCCCGGTACCTCCATCGGTGATGTTTTTGATGATGTTATGCAGGATTATGCACATGTCAAAAATGAGGGCGAACGCTTGCTGATGTTCGGGCTGGAGACCATCGGTTCCCGTGTCGATACCCGCGGTGAGGGGCGTCCGGTTGTGGTATACAATCCCCTGTCGTGGACGCGCACTGATGTGGTGCAGGCTGCGGTGCGCTTTGTTGTCGGTCCCGAAGAACTCAACGTTCAGGATTATGCCGGCGCCAATATTCCGTTTCAGGTGGACGGCTGGTCGGAAGATGGTTTGACCGCTTATATCAGTTTTTTAGCACAGGATATCCCGCCCCTTGGTTTTAAATTGTACCGGATTTTGAATCAAAAACCGCCGCAGATCAGAACCGATTTAAAGCTCGGGCCGGATTATCTTGTCAATGAGTATTTTAATATACGGTGGGATGCAGCAGGACTGACCTATATTTACGATAAAAGGCTGGATAAAAACATCATCACGGCAACGGCAAACATTCCGCAGCTTTTGGGCGAATCCCGGAGCTCGTCATGGGATCTTTTTCTGTCCGGAGAACGACTGCCCGTTTCAAAATGGGGAGAACCCGGTGTATTGGCAAACGGTCCGGTGTCGTGTGTGCTCGTTTGGCAGGATTATACCCATGACTCTTTTATCACCCGTGAGCTGATCCTGAAAGCCGGCGTTCCCCGCGTGGAGTTCCGAATGACCGTCGACTGGCACGATCACGATAAATTACTACAAATTGTCTTTCCGGTGAATGTGAACAATGGGCGGGCATTTTACGAGCAGCCCTACGGTGTTATTGAACGTCCTGCCGACGGTGCCGACTGGCCGGCGCAGAACTGGATCGATCTGTCCTCCGATTCCATGGGTGTGGCACTGCTGAACAACGGCAAATACGGATTTGATATTTCGGACCGTACCATGCGTATGTCTGTTGTCCGCGGTGCGCGGGATATGGATCCGAGGATGGACGAGGGTGTGCATGTTTTTGATTATGCATTGTACTCCCATGCCGGCGACTGGAGGCATGGTCTTGTGACCCGGCAGGCGCTGGAACTGAATCACCGCCTGATTGCGGTGCAAGAAAATCAGCACATAGGCAATCTTCCGGACTGGGGAACCGGGCGAAAGAATGAATTTTCATTGCCGCCGGAACATTCTTTTTTCAGTACCAGTTGTGATAATGTTGTCATCAGTGCCGTCAAGGTTCAGCAGGGCGACTGGTCGCCGGCCAATGTGGTGTTGCGATTGTTCGAAGCACACGGCAAAGACAGCCGTGTAACCGTCCATTTGCCGGCTTTGCTGAAAAAAATTGTCGAAACCAATCATCTCGAGCAGCCGTTCAATGAACAAAAAAAGATCGAAACCGGTGAAAAGTCTTTTACCGTGAATATCGGCCGTTTTGAGATAAAAACTTTTCTTATTACATTTTAAAAGGTCCGGAAATGAAAAAAACAATTTTATGCCTCCTGTTCTTTACGTTGTTTTCTTGTAGCTTTTTGACGCATAAAGAAGGGATGATACAAATTTCCTTTCAACTTGAAGGCGTCGCACCGGATTTAAATTTGGTGCCTTCAAGACAAACCGCTGTGTGGCTGGAAAATATGGACAATAATGAGTTAACGACACTCTATGTGAGTGAATACTTGTCCTACGGCGGATACAACGACAGCACCATCTGCAGTTTGTGGAGTAAAAAAGCGGATTGGGAAAAAACACCGTCGGAGCTTTTCGATCTGGTAACGGCTGCCACACCAGCGGTGGATTCAGTGAAGACCATTTCGGTCAACTGTAAAGAAAGAAACATCCCTGCCGGACGGTACCGTTATAACGTTCAGGTTCATATCATTGAAAATTACAATATTCTGGCGCAGGGTGAATTTATGGTCGGCAAAGACAACATTGCAAATGTAGCTGAAATATCGTATCTTCCAAAATTGTATCCCGGCACAAAAGACATTTTAGTCGATGTACAAATGAAATATTTTCTGCAAACCAGTAAATAAATGGATGGAGGTAAAAAATGTCATATCTGACAAGACGGCAGTTTATCCGGCGATCTGCAGCCGGTCTCACCACTGTTACCGCAGCCGGCTTGGTGGCCGGATGTTCAAAGGCCGGTGAGCGGAAATCAATCTCCGCATTACCCAAACGTAAATTGGGGAAAACCGGACTGGAAATTTCAATGTTGGCGTTTGGCGGCGGATCGATGTTTTTGAAAAATGAGGACGGTGAATGGGAACCCGTTTTGCAGCGGGCTGTCGAAGCGGGTGTAAATTACTTTGATACCTGCTCATCCTACAAATGGGGTGCCAGCAAAAGCAGCGAACAACGATTTGGTGAAATACTGCCCCAATACCGCAAAGATGTGATCATTTCTACAAAGTTCGAATCCCGCGAACCCGACGGTATGAAAAAAGAAGTGGAAAAATCTCTGCAAGATATGAATACGGACTATGTGGATATCCTCATGATTCACAGTATCGAAAAATCCGAAGATATCGATGCGCTGGAGAAAGGTGTTTATCAGGAAATGTTGCGCTACAAAGAACAGGGTGTGGCGAAATTTATCGGCTTTTCCAGCATGAACAGCAGTGAAAAATCCAAAGAATTTATGCAAAAATGTCAACTGGATGTGGTCATTCTGGCCATGAATCCCACTCAATATGGTGATTTTGCCCAAATCGCCTTGCCTACAGCGCGTGAAAAGAACATCGGGGTGATCGCTATGAAAGTTTACCGGGATATCGTGGGCAAAGAGGCGACCGCACAGGAATTGCTCAATTACGCATTGACACAAGACGGTGTGTCGGCCGCTGTCATCGGTCACTATGGCATGGCTACCCTCGAGGAAAACATCAAACTGGTGAAGGAATTCCACCAGAACGAGAATGTTCAACTTAATCGTACCGACCTGGAAAATCGTCTTGCGCATCTAGCCGGACCGCACGCTTTATGCTGGGCCCGGCCGGATTATTATGATGGCAAGTTGGCTTGATATAATAATAGATACAGGAGTCGTCTTGAAAAGAAGTATTGTGGTATTGGTTATCGGAGTTCTGGGATTGGTTCATTTTTCATATGCCCAGGAAGGATTAAATAAAAAATTATGGCGGAGCCGGGAAGCACAGTATAAAAGCAAACTGGCACGGCAGATATTGGAAAACAATGCGGCACAAACATCCAATCAACAGGATTATGATGTCACTTATTATGATATCGACCTGCGATTGGATGTCTCAAAAAAACAGATAAACGGCCTTGTCACCATGCATGGTATCGCCCTTGTGGCCGGTTTGGATCAGGTTCAGGTAAATTTTCTTAACGGTATGCATGTCCGTTCGATACAGGAAGGGGAGCAGCCGGCAAATTTTACCCATCAAAACGATCTGATCACGGTTTCTCTGGGCCGGGTCTGTGGGGCCGGTGACGCGTTCAGTATAAAAATCGAATATGACGGCAGTCCGGAACAAAGCGGATTCGGCGCATTCGGATTTGATGAATACGCCGGGCAGCCCATGATCTGGTCGCTCAGTGAACCCTACGGCGCGCGTAACTGGTGGCCGTGCAAGGATATTCCAGCCGACAAAGCGGATTCTGTGGATATCCGTATCACCGTTCCCAACGGATTGATCGTGGCATCCAACGGCCTATTACGCGAGCGTAAAACCGAAGGGGAATGGACCACATACTGGTGGCATGAAGGGTATCCCATCACCACATATCTGGTTTCCGTGGCCATCTATCCGTATCTGGTCTATTCGGACTGGTTCGTATACGGGGATAACGATTCCATGCCGGTGGAATTTTATGTTTTTCCGGATCATTACGACAGGGTCAAGGAGAATTACGCCAAAACTGTGCTTATGATTGAAACTTTTTCCGGAATTTTTGGACTCTATCCGTTTATCGAGGAAAAGTACGGTCATGCGGAATTCCTATGGGGCGGCGGTATGGAGCATCAGACCATCACCAGTCTGGGCTGGTGGGGTGAGATGCTCATCGCGCATGAACTGTCACATATGTGGTGGGGCGATATGGTGACCTGTTTTTCGTTTCATCATATCTGGTTGAATGAAGGATTTGCCGTGTACAGTGAAGCCCTGTGGCAGGAAAGCCTGGGCGGAGAAAAGGCCCTGCACAATGCCATGACCTACGAAGCGTATATGGGCCCCGGAACGATATATGTCGAAGATCCATACCACGATAATGTTTTTGACGGCAACCTGACCTATTCCAAGGCGTCGTGGGTTTTGCATATGCTGCGGCATGTGGTCGGTGACGATGCCTTTTTCCTTATTCTCAGAACCTATTACGAGGAGTTTAAATTTAAAACCGCTACCACAGAACAATTCCGGGATCTGTGCGAACGGATTTCCGGTCAGGACCTGCATCAGTTCTTTCACCAATGGATATATGGCTCTTATCATCCGGTCTATGAATATCAATGGTTCACCAAGTCCCTTGATGACGGCCGTTATAAAGTAACGGGTATGGTGACTCAAACCCAGACGGATGCGCCGGTTTTTCAGATGCCCATCGACTTGACCTTTAAGATGCCTTCAGGTGATACGACGGTGGTTTTTTGGAATACTGAATCCTCTCAAAGCTTTTCCTATGTACTTTCCGATTCACCGACGACGGTTTTATTGGACAAGGATAACTGGATTTTACATGAATCATCCATTCTTACTAAACCCGATCTGCAAATCGTCACATCATCGACACAACCCACGACAAACGGGCACGTGAGTCAGGTGATGAATCCCGGTGAAGAAACGTATATTTACGTCACCCTCACAAACGCCGGCGCGGTAGCACCCGGTGTGACAGGCGAGCTGTCCACTCAGGACGACGATGTTCAAGTTCTCCAAAACCAGGCTGAATTCGGTGATGTGATGGCGGGTGACAAGATCGAAAACAGTCAATCGCCGTTCAGGGTCTCCGTTTCGCCGTCGGCCGCCAGCCATGTGGTCCGCTTTGAGTTAAAATTACGGGATACCAACATAACTCGATTAACGCTCGATCTTTTTATTCCACTCGGACAGCCCAATATTTTATTGGTAGACGACGACGCAGGTGCGGATTATGAAAAATATTGGGAAAAGTTTGCATTTCACGGCGGGCTGTATACCACGACGTGGAATGTGGCCGCATCCGGAATTCCGAAACTGTTCGACCTGGACAGTAACCTTGCCGTGATCTGGTTTACCGGCGACGACCGTTTTTCCAGCCTTTCGGCTGACGAACAATCGATTCTGGGTCAGTATCTGGACAGTGGCGGTCGATTACTGATCAGCGGTCAGAATATCGGTTACGATTTGGTTCAAAACGGCAGTGAATCGGATTCCGCATTTTATTCACAGTACCTCAAAGCACAATTCGTCTCCGACCGCTCCTTGGACGACCGTGTTGCCGGCGTATTGGGCGATCCCGTGGGGCATGCCAGAAACGTGCATTTCCAGGGTGATTATATAAGCGCCGGAAACCAGAATTCGCCCGATGTCATTCTTCCCCGCGAACCCGCCCATGCCAGTTTCAAGTATCTGCCCGGTTCACAAGTTGCCGGTCTTTCCTGTCAGGAAAGCAGCAACGGCTCCCGGCTGGTATATCTCGCCTTCGGTCTGGAAGGTGTTGCAGGACCACGGGAGTCAAGCGCCCAGGAACTGCTCGGGCAGGCGGTTACCTGGCTTTTGGGCACAGCCGATGTGGAAATAGCTACACCGTACCGGTTGCCGTTGGATTTCCGGGTTCTGCAAAATTTTCCCAATCCGTTTAATCCCGTTACACGGCTTCATGTCTCCATACCCGAGGCGGGCGAGACGTTCGCCGCCGTTTATAACGCTTTGGGTCAACGGGTGCGCATTCTGCACGATGGCTCCATGCAATCCGGATGGCACGAGTTGACCTGGAACGGATTGGATGATGCGGGTTCTGTGACGGCGAGTGGATTGTATTTATTTGTATTTCGCTATAACGGCCAGGAAAAGATGACAAAAATGGTCAAGTTGGAATGACGGATGGGATCGGAATTTGCTGTTATCGGCTGGTAGTATTTTAAAATTCATCGATTCAAATAAAAATGGTTCCTTTTAAAAATAAATACTTTTTATTAACCGCCGAGGGCGCCAAGAATCGCCGAGTGAAAAAATATTTGTGAGCGTTATACTTACTCGGCGTCCTTGGCGGTTATTAGTTATGTAAATGATGGATAAATCTGACACCGGTATCGACATCGGCCTTTTCAAAGCGGAGAGATCATGAAAAAACATTATCTGTTCTTGCTGTTGTCAATCTGCCTGCCTCAAATCATGCCAGCCGCAGAAAACCACAACGACGGCGCATTTACTTTTTTTCAAACCTGGAGTTTTCCCAAATTCTGGATCGGTGCGGTTCTTGCCCTGGGAGGGATGTTCCTTCTCTATCGCGCCAGGGTCACTAAAACAGTCAGAACGATCTTGTTAGCGGTGGCTTTTTTTGCTTTCAGCATCGTCAGCATGCTGCCGCTGGGTGATTTTGCCGCTGGTATGGGCTTGCATCCCAGTCCCATGTGTGTGGTGGAAAAGCCTTTTCTGTTTGTTCAGCGTGGTTATGCCGTACCTATGTTATTTTTTTCCATATTTACTTTCATCGTAATATTGACGGTTCTCGGGAACAAGCTGTTTTGCGGTTGGAATTGTCCCATCGGTGCATTACAGGAGTTGATTTTTCAGGTACCGTTGCCGAAAAAATGGAAAATCAAGCTGCCGTTCTGGGCAACCAATATCATACGCATCGGATTTTTCGGCCTGTTTGTGTTTCTGGTCTTTTCAATCGGATTCAGCATTTATGCCTATCTCAATCCTTTTGAGTTTCTGCACTGGCGGTTTGACTGGCTGCTGTTGATCCCTTTCGGTATTACCTTTGTGGCTGCGTTGTTTGTTTTTCGGCCGTTTTGTTATCTGATTTGCCCTTTGGGTCTGTTCACCTGGGTGTTTGAACAATTATCTGTTTTTCGTGTGAGTGTCATCACAGAAAAATGCAACAATTGTAACCTCTGTGCCGTAAAAAGCCCGTGTCCCGCCGTACCGGCGATTCTGGCAGGTAAAAAAATCCGGCCGGATTGCTATGCCTGCGGGGAGTGTCTGTCTTATTGTCCTGACAACGCCTTAAAGTACGGATTTCGAATACAAAGGAGAAACGAATGAAACGTTTAACGGGGATTGTTGCCGTTGTGCTTTTTTGCCGCCTTTGTTTTGCTGTTGAAGAAAGAAAAGACGGCAGCATTCAGGGACAGGTTGTCGACGAAGCCACATCAAGTCCCTTGCCATCGGTCAATATTATTATACAGGATACGCAAAGGGGGGCTTCATCGGATCCAGACGGTTTTTTCAGTATTTTAGGTGTACCACCGGGTGCATATAATCTTAAATGTATGATGATCGGTTATAAAACACGGATTTTGAACAATGTCATTGTCAATCCCGGCCGTTCAATTTTTATAAAAATAGAGTTAAAATCCACCATCCTGGAAGCCGACAGTATTGTGGTGACGGCCGGATTTTTTCACGAAGCCAAAGATGCGGTGGTCAGCAACCGCAGCATGGATTTTGAAGAGATACGCAGCGATCCGGGCAGTGCCGAGGATATTCAGCGCGTGGTGCAGGCGCTGCCCGCCGTGGTATCCGGATCCGACCAGGACAACGAGATTATCGTTCGCGGCGGTATGCCCGGCGAGAACCTGTTTGTAATGGACGAGGTGGAAATCCTCAATCCCAACCATTTCGGCTACCAGGGCACCACCGGAGGCCCTATTAACATGATCAATACCTATATGGTGCGGCGGGTGGATTTTTACGCCGGTGCGTTTCCCGCCCGCTACGGCGACAAGGCGTCATCGGTGATGGATATCGCCCTGCGGGACGGTAACCGTGAGAAAATTGCGGGACACGGCTATATGGGCATGGCCGGTGTGGGCGCCATGCTGGAAGGCCCTATCCCCGGCAGGAAAGGCTCGTTTATCCTCAGCGCCAGAAAAAGCTACCTGGACCTGGTCATCGATGCCACCGGTTTGACCGCCGTGCCCTATTATTACAGTCTGCAGGGTAAGGCGGTATATGATCTGAATAAAAACAATAAACTCACCATTCATGGTATTTTCGGCGACGACAAAATCACCATCGAGGACGACGAGTCGGGTTACGGCCGCGGTGCCGAAAATGTGCGATCAAAAAGCTATCAGTACGCCGCTGGAATGACCCTGCGAACCCTGCTGGGCGGCATGGGCTTGTCCAAATTCACATTGTCCCAGTCCTCTAATACCTGGGATCAATACGTGTATCACGGAATCGACGATCCCTATTATACCAATGTCTCCATCGAAACCGAGAGAACGTTAAAATATGATCTAACCTATCTGCCGGTGAAAAAACTGGAGACCAATGTGGGCGCACACATCAAGGCCATTCATTTTGATATCGATGAATGGGCTGAAGCGGATACCATCTATACCTGGAATACCGGCGTATCACCGCCGGTCAAAACCGGTATTTACCAGTTTTATGGCGATTATATCAACAGCGCCGATGAACGTACCTATAAAAGCGCAGCCTGGGCCCAGCTCAAGTGGATGCCGGGGCGGCGTTTGACTCTTTCGGGAGGATTGCGGTTCGATCATTTTTCCTATACCGGCCAATCCGCACTGGATCCGAGGCTGGGATTATCCGTGCACCTGTCGCCGTCCACGCAGGTGAACCTGGCTTACGGCCAGCATTCCCAATCGCCGCCGTATATTCAACTGGGTATGCACCCGGCCAACAAGACCCTGGATTATAAAAAGACCCGTCAGGTGGTGCTGGGACTGGAGCGGTTATTTCGCGAGGATATCCGCGGTACCGTCGAAGTGTTTTACAAGGAATATTCGGACGTTCCCATATCCGTCTCCTCGCTCACGCCCGATCCTTTCGACCGTTCCGACGGCGAGTTGGTCAATAAGGGCGAAGGATACGCTCAGGGCATCGAGTTCTTTCTGCAGAAAAAACTGGACCGCAACTATCATTTTACTCTGAGCTATTCGTTTTCCGACAGCAAAGGCCTGGATCCGCGTTTTAATGAATATTATCCATGGGATTACGATTACCGGCATGTGTTTACTTTTATCAACGGCTACAAATTTCACCTGATGAATAAAAAATGGTACCAAAAGCTGAACCGTAATTTTATTTACAATCTGTTTGCCTGGATCCTGCCGTTCGGCGACCAGGTGGAGGTCAGTGTACGCTGGCGTTACCTGGGCGGCCGTCCGCACACCGAGCCGGTTTATTATCCCAACCTGCAAAGGTGGCTGAGCGACGAGACTGTGCGTTACAACCAGACGCGCTATCCCAGTTACCACCGTCTCGATTTCCGCCTCGACCGTAGGTTCATGTTCAACGGCTGGAATCTGGTGACGTTTTTCGATATCATGAATATCTACGGCCGGGACAACATCTGGGGATATTCCTATAACGACGATGGGACATACGATACGGTCTACCAGTACAGCTTGTTCCCGGTCGGCGGGGTGACGGTGGAGTTTTAAAAGAATACAAGTTACTCCAGTAATCCTTTATGAAACAGGAAGTGCCGGAGAGCAGCTGTGTTTTTTATGGGCGGATGCATCCGTGGGGCTCGCACTCCAGCCCGCCGTTGATCCGCCGGTTTGTCGGGTGTATGCGTGTTTGTACGCGCAAAAAAACTTGTTTTCTTTGTTAATGATGTGTATATTGTATTATATTTATACACATTTCAGGAGAACTGTATGAGAACAAATATAGTGATTGATGACACGTTGATGAAAAAAGCTCTTAAGCTTTCTGGCCATAAAACTAAAAAGGAAACAGTTGAAGAAGGATTAAAATTGCTGATTGCCATGAGAACTCAGGCCAAAATTCGAAAGTTTCGCGGAAAGCTAAATTGGGAGGGCGATCTTGATAAGATAAGAGCTGACAAATGATAGTTGCTGATACCTCTGTCTGGATAGATTATGTGAAAGGAATTGAAGCTCCTCATACGAACTTGCTTGACCACGAGCTTGTGCACAATCGTATCATTACAGGAGACCTTATTATCACAGAGTTCCTTCAGGGTTTCCGTAATAACAAAGACTATGAAGCAGCAAAAGAGATAATGGAAAGTCTGGAATATTTTGACTTTGTTGGTAAAGAGATCGCCCTACAATCGGCCCAGAACTTTAGAAGGTTACAAAGAAGCGGAATAACAGTACGTAAGACAATAGATGTCATTATTGCAACCTTTTGTATTGAGAATGGCTTTGAGTTGCTACATAATGATTGCGATTTTGATCCGATGGAAGAACTATTGGGACTTGAGGTGAGGAGATAGAGGACGCCCATCAAGCGGCTGGACTTGCCGTTATCTTTAGGGATCGTTTCTTGAACGTTCTTGGGTTCTGCCCCTGGACGAAAAAATATGGGGCAGTATCCCTGCGGAGAACCGAGTCCTCCAGATATTCAATTGTAGGGTGAGGTTCTGTTTCAATACTTCCGTTGTCAATAAAAAGGTGTTGGAACCGCACCAGGATAAACGCGCTTCCAGCCGGTGATTTTAACTCTGATCGCTCAAAGATTATGCTCCTGGGAAATCAATAGGCACATAAATTCTTTTCTAAATACAAAAAAATCTTGTTCCTTTTGTTATTTTTCAATAATATTTTAATACAGTAAATATTATCATTTACCAGTAAATTTTTAGTATCACATGGTATACATAATATGATGAAAAAATTTAATATTGAACATATAGGTTTAACCGTCAAAGAACCAGTCAAGATGGCAAAATGGTACAAAGGTGCTAAATTCATAGAAAAATGCCCGGTAACAATGCCTGGAGATTATTTGATCGTGTTGAACGATCCGTGGGACAATTGTATCCAATTGGTAAAGCGTAATAAAAAAATAAAAAAATAACAACCGGCTGCGGTGGACTGAAAAACGTTGGGATTAAAAGTTTGCTTTTAGTGCAAATGCATTTTTAAAAAGGCCGACGTGTAACTTGTAGACAACGAGTCAAATCGTTTGACACCGCATGACAGGCGCTTCGTCCGCATTGAATTGAAAGGAATCCCGATGTCAACGGTTGAAACTTTTGAGCAAAGTTTAAGTTTTTCCGAACGTCAGGTTATGGCACGGCTAACCACAGTACAAAACATCCAGGCTTTCCTGGATGAGCTGCCCTACAGTGCGGAAGAGATTTACCGTTGTCCGCTGCGCGTCCTGCGCGAGCGCCTCGCCCATTGCTTCGATGGCGCTTTGTTTGCCGCCGCTGCGCTGCGCCGCCTGGGGTATCCGCCTCTGATTGTGGATATGCTGCCCAGGGCCCGTGATGATGACCACGTTCTGGCCTTGTACAAAAAGGATGGGCATTGGGGTGCGGTGGCCAAGTCCAACTTTGTCGGCCTGCGATTTCGTGAACCGGTGTATCGCACGCTGCGTGAATTGGTCATGTCGTACTTTGAGCAATACTACAATGTGGCGCGGGAGAAAACCCTGTGGGGCTACACCGTGCCGCTGAATCTCAAGACATTTGACAAGCAAAATTGGATGGGCAGGGATGAACCGCTGGAAGCCATCGCTTTGCGGTTGGACCAGATACGCCGAGTACCGGTTGTAACAGAGACGATGATAGCCGGACTTTCCCCGTTGGATGAGCGGTCATACCGGGCAGGCCTGCTGGGTGCAAATGAAGCGGGTTTGTACAAACCGCCGCGTTAGGATTTTCCGAGGCCCACGGATGTCATGAGCCGATGCCGCCTGCTGAGCTTATGATCGCTCTGGAATCGTGCCCCGGAGTGAAACAAGCACCAGGATTAAACCCTTGTTTTACAAACGGAATCATAAACGCCAATATCAGTATAAACCAGCTGGACCGGTTATGTTTTAAAAGTTAAATAACTCCTTAGATAAACAAAAGTTGTGGGCACGATAGATGCCTTTCCCGGTAATTAAGATCGGAGTGGATTTTTAATCAACGGGCTTTTAAAACTGTATGGTTTTTTAATGGCACAAAAAACAGCTTGACACTAACCTTTAAATTAGCTAGATTAGCTAGATTTTATATTTCAGTTTTTATAGCTCTCTCACCGGCCGTTACTGGGGAAGAGGGTGATATACATAATATGATATGCAATGTAGCAGGGAGGTATCATGAAATCAAGTTGGACACTACAGGATGCTAAAAA
>JAFGEC010000144.1 GCA_016931775.1 Candidatus Zhuqueibacterota bacterium
ATGCTTTTTTCAAAGAACAAGAACCTGATCTATCATGGATCCAGGTTTAAAAGTTATAGATTTCTTACCCTGTGATCGGATACAAAAATACTCTATATTGAAATTTGCATATAAAAAAAGATACCGGCGTTCAGTTCTGCCGGTAATGACGACCGTTTAAAATAAACAAGAGGAAACTATGAATTCCACTACATCCGACCGAATTAAATTCGGCGAGAAACTGGGCTACTCACTTGGCGACGCTGCCGCAAACATCGCATGGCGGCCGCTGATTGCGTTCCTGCCGATTTTTTATACCGATACTTTCGGGCTCCCCGAGGCCGCCGTTGCGCTGCTGCTGATGATCACCCGGTCATTCGACGGCGTGACGGATGTCATTATGGGGACCATCGCCGACCGCACCAACACCCGTCACGGCAAGTTCCGGCCGTGGCTGCTGTGGACCGCTGTGCCTTTCGGATTGTTCCTTGCCCTTACCTTTACCACGCCGAAGTTTGCCCAGCAGGGAAAGTTGATTTGGGCCTATACGACCTATATTCTACTGACCTTGGCGTACACCGCAAATAATGTTCCCTACTCGTCCCTCACCGGCGTCCTGACCGGCAGTGTCAAGGAACGGACCAGTGTTTCGTCATTCAGGTTTTTCGGCGCTTATCTCGGCGGATTGATTTCACTGGGACTCATTCCAATTCTGGTTAAATATCTGGGAAAAGGCAACGACAATGCCGGGTATCAGAGCACCATGTATATCCTGGCCGGCGTACTGGTGGTGTTTTCACTCGTCGCCTTTTTTTCCACAAAAGAACGTATCAAGCCCCCGGCAAGCCAGGATTCCAGTATCTGGAAGGACCTGAAGGGCATCGCGACGAACCGGCCGTGGGCCATGCTGCTTGCTCTTGGATTTTTATGGGTGACGTACAATTCCATCCGGCAGGGAGCGGCCGCATATTATTTCAAATGGTATCTCGGAAAAGAGACGCTGGTAGGAGTCTTTTTCATTGCCGTGGTGCTGGCTTCGATTGCCTCCACATTTATTGCACCATTTCTTTCAAATCGAATCGGAAAAAAACAGCTTTTTATTACGGTTATGGCGATCAGCGCACTTTTTACCGCGTTTATTTATGTGCTTAAACCGCAAAATGTGGTTTTAATTTTTGTCCTGGGTACCCTGGCGGAGCTGGCTGCGGGTATCATGCCCATCCTGTTTTTTGCCATGCTGGGTGATGCGGCGGATTACGGAGAATTTAAAACGGGCAGGCGGACCACCGGTTTGATATATTCCGCAGGGACGTTCGCCATGAAATTCGGCGGTGGTGTGGCTGGAGCCGTCATGATCTGGGTGCTCAAATTTTACGGTTACGCCGGCAAGGACCTGGCCAGCGGGGGAGCGGCTCTGACACAGTCAGACACGGCCATGATCGGCGTAAAATTGATCAACAGTTTTGTTCCGGTTGTATTTATCGGCCTGGCAATTCTCCTGATGATTTTTTATCCGCTGTCTCATCAGAAAATGGAGGAAATTGAGAGCGAGTTGAAGCAGCGTAGAAATAAATAATTGGGGTCGGATCCTGCAAGGCTGTTGTTTTTTGGTAATTTAAGGCATAAAATTCGTTAAATAACGGCCTTAGAGAATGCTTTTTTTAGGAAAAAAGTTGATTTAATCGCCCTGGGATTATGCCCCGGGGCGATTGTAATTCTAACTCTTCGAAAACATTATATCCCTTGGTGCTTTTTCGTCTCTGTGTTATAATCTTTTGCCGCTCCGTCCCGCATGCGGGATCGGCACGCGTTGCGTGCCTGCGGGGTTCTCCGCGGGCTCCGCGCGCCTCCTCGTGCCGCCCTGCGGGGTCGCGCTCCGCAGAATTGCAGAATTTGGGTGGGAAAAAAGACGAGCAAATCGAGTGATGTGTAAAAGAATTGACACAGTATATACATCGTTCCGGCCGGTTAAATTTTAGATTTTCCACTCGTTACCAAGATCGGCTGGACCGTCGACGTTTTCAATACCGGTAAAATAAAACGAATCCGCAAGATAGCCTTCTAATAGATTCCAAACATCATCGACCAGCGCATCGATAACAGGCGGCGTATCAACTGCGGGAATTTCCGCATCCTGTGCAAAGACAAAACCTGCCAGTAGAATTTTTAATGACGAACATCATGGTAAAAAGTTCAACGGATTTCATTTTTCTTTTCTTCAGATTAATTTCAAGTCAACCGTCATTATACAATGTGCTTAATTTTTGTGTCTCATTTTTTTTTGTGTACCCAACGAAAAGTTAACCTGCCAAACTGCATAAACTTAAATTGATACGAGAAATTTGATTTAAAATTTTTGAGCTATACTGATTTGGATCACGGCAGTTTGGTCAGGTTAAACTTATTGTTATACCAGATGCTGATACACTTAAAGTTATGAGTTTCATTCAGTGATATCTCGGTGTCGAAGTCTTTGTTTTCCATGCCGTATCGTCAAAATGGATATTTCTTCTGAATTTTATAAATAATTCTATAATTACCATAGATGATTTCTCTAATTTCAGTTCGATTCAATTCTGGTACGACGCGGCCACTATATGGGAATTGTTTTAGCCTCTCTATTTTATTGAATATTTGTTCGACCCATTTTCGAGCAGCATCCGGTTTATCGAAGCTGATAAAATCAACAATTTCATTCACCCTGGTTATAGCAAGCGATGACCAGATAACTTTCATTTTTCAAGCCTTGACAGTAGCTGCATCTTTGCATTTTCATGTTCTACCGAAAGCCCGTCCTTAATTTGCTTTTCTGCGACATTTATATCTGTAAGAATTTCAATTTTTTGTAAAAGAGCTTCATATTCCGATACGTCAATCAGTATTGCAGCACTTTTACCTCTTTGAGTAATTACCACTGGCCTTTTGGTTTCACGTACCTTATCGATAAATGAGGCAACATTTGCACGAAATTCCGAAAGAGGTTTTATATCTTCGTCTAATTGAATCCTGGTCATTTTCATCTCCTTTGTACTTTAAATTGTGAATAATTATGTACAATTAAAAGTACAAGAATTAATCATCAATGTCAAGAAAAACGAAAAATAATGAAGAATAAAATCTTACAGGGTACAAGTGATTCCCCAGTTTTTCCGGTAAACAGTAATAATTGAAATTGTGGACAATTTCAAGTATGTCAAAAAAACAGATCAATCAGATATCTTTTCAGCAGAGTTTAATTTACACGGCTCATTTTTACGAGCATCACACCATGCCTGGCCACAGACGCGGTATATTCCCGATCCATGCTGCCGATATCCTGTTGCCGCCACACATCCCGCACCATCTGCGAACCCTTGATGCCCAGATCGGACCATTTTACTGTAATGTTTGTGCGCCGGCTGCCGCGGTTGAACAGTCCGACTGCTTTGGAGCCGTCCTCCAGCGTTCTGGCCCAGATTTCCATATCACCGTCTTGAACAATCCGGCCGGCCGGTTTACCCAACGGATCCTGATTAATCGCCAGGACTTCATCGTTGGTGAGCAGATTCAGAGTGAATTCATCTAACCGGGTCATGTCACAGCCGATCAGCAGGGGGGAGGACTGTAACGCCCACAGGCTGATGTGGGTGTACTGTTCATGTGGCGTCAGGCCCGTCGGATGCAGTTCGGGCCCCCAGCCGACCCAGCCGACCACCAGCATATCCGGATCGTTCCAATGGCCGGGTGCGGCGTATTTTTCATGTCCGTCCTGGCCGAAACCTATGGAAGACATACTCTGCCATGTATCGGTAATGTCACCCGTGGTACGCCAGCAATTGCCGCCGACCTCAGCGCCCCATTCCCATACATTGCCCATGCCGTACTGGCAAAGGCTGTATACAATATCCCGATCGACGCTGTCCAAGCAGGCACGCATCAAATAATACGGTTTCATGAGCTCCGCCCGGCTCCCGTCTTTCGCAATCGTTCCATAAGAACACCAATCATATTTCAGGTAATCGATGCCCCACTCCGCATATTGTTCGGCATCCTGTTTCTCATATTCATAGGATGCGATATAACCGCCGCAGGTCAAAGGGCCGGGGGAGGAGTAGATTCCGATTTTCAATCCCTTGCTGTGAACGTAATCGCACAGTGCTTTCATGTCCGGAAATTTTTTATTGGTGTTGATCGTACCGTCCGGTTTGCGCGGTTCACCCATCAGCAAAGAATCGTCGGTATCCGGTTTGATCTCCCAGCAGTCATCTATATTGATATAGGTCCAGCCGTGGTAAATCAATCCGCTGCTGACCATGGCGTCGGCTGCGGCGCGCACCTTTTGATCATCTACGGCTGTGGCGAAGCAATTCCAGCTGTTCCAGCCCAACGGCGGTGTCAGGGCGATCTGGTCGCCGGCTGTAATTTTAAACTCTTTTTCATCACTGCCGAGGGCATTCTGGGCTGTCAGCAGGACTTTATAGGTTGCTTTTTTGTCCAGTGTACCTGCGATCTGTCCCGTTGCCGGATCTACCGAGAGTCTATGAGGCAGGTTTTTTACCCCAAACGTCATGGGACGATTGCCGGTGGCCGGGATGGTGTAAAGGAAGGGATGACCGGGACGCACCCCGAATACGGAAGGGCCGTTGATTTTCGGCGCAGGTCCGGGTTTGGGTGTGAGAATGATTTTTTCTTTGCTTTTTGAATCCAGATAGAGGGCTCTGATGGATTGCAGTTGGGAGATGGTTTGAATGTCTGTTGCGATGGGCTCGGGCCGGACATCCCGGTCTTCACACGACAGCAGGTAGGCTTTGGCATAACGTTCGGCGATCCCGGCATAATCGCCCGGTGTCCATTCTTTGACCCAAATACTGTCCTGGAGTTCCCAGTTCATCTCCGCTGCAATGTCTTCACCGGGGAAATCACGTCCTGCGAGCATCCACAGAATTTTCACCGGATCGCGGTTTACCAGTGAGAAATAAAACGCAAAATCACCCATCCCGTTACAAATTTTTTCAAGATAGTGATTTTCTCCGGCTTGGAGGGTGAGTTGAACCACTTCCTGATTGGGCAGGCAGGCACGGTTGATTTCGTTCTCAAGTAAGAGCTGACCGTTCAACCACACCTTGATGTCGTCGTCACTCCCAAGGTATGCGGTGATGATCGTGTCTTTTTTCGCCGTGATCGTGCGGTATATATAATGGACCGACCTGGGCTCCGGTTTGAAATAATGGACGGTACCGTCTTTCCACTCCGGGTGCTGTTCCCATTTCAGGGCGCCTTTGTCATACGATTTCATCAGATCGATTTCCTGTTCCGGTGGAAAAGCTTTGATGAACAATTTCTCACCTTCCGCCTTGAAGGGGCCGATGCCGGACCATTCCCCCAGTTCGACTGTTTTGTGCAGCGCCGATTGATTTTCCTGAATTTTTAATTGTTCACGGGATGCCAGGACGGTTTCATACCAGGTCGATTTTTTTACATAATAGTCCGGATTTTGAAATGTTTTCTTCTGCGCACAAAACTGCAACAGCAGCGCCAAGCTTAAAAGTACAAACAATCCTTTTTTCATTGCACACCTCCGGTGAAAAGACTGTAAACTAATTCTGCTTTGTATACCGTTTTTAATCTAGCTTGAATAATTCATAAAATTGTAAAAAAAAACAGCATATGGATTTCAAAATATTATAAAAAAAAGGTGCAAAGGTCAAGATTTTTCTTGTATTAAGTGTTTATATTTTTTGGGAATGTGAAACGGATTTCCCAGCTAAGAATTAAATTTTTGCATGTGTGAAATGCGGAAAGTTTTGAAAAAATGTCCGTATTGTGCGCACATCTTGGCCGTGTGAAGTAAAAACATGACAATGATCCGGGTTTAACTCGACCTGGCGACCTCTAAATGGATTTTTTCATAAAGTGTAGATATCTCGCATGAAAATTTTCGAAATATGTTTTTACCAACAGATATAAAATTATGCCACTGCGATTTGAATGATGTTGTCCATTCCTGAAAGCTTTAAGAGTAAATCAGAAGAAACACTGTCATCAAGTCGAAGAGTACACGAGGCAGCCAATCCACCCTCAAAAATGATATTTTGCATTTCTTCAATATTGATATTAGCGCCACGCAACTCGTCAAGCACTCCGGCTAAAACGCCAACTTTATTAAAATGTCGAACAACAAGTTTATTCACCGCCGGTGATTGTTTTTGTAAATTCACAACATTTACAGGCGTTCCAATGTCACGATAAACTTTGATAATATTTACGACTTCATCAGCAATTGCTTCCGAGGCTTCTTTTGTTGATGCTCCGATGTGCGGTGTGCAAGTCACGGCCGCAGCAACATCAGTCGCTTCAAATGCAGATTCTCCTCCTGCCGGTTCATTTTCATATACGTCAAGTCCAACACGCAAGGCTTTTTCATTCACCGACTCCTTCAATGCGATTGTATCCACAACCTCTCCTCGTGACGTATTGATTAAAATCGCGCCAATTTTCATCCGGATGAGAAAATCTTTATTGATGAAATGTTTGGTTTCTGGAGTGGCTGCCAGATGCACGCTGATTGCATCCGAAATTTCAGCCACTTTGTGGGGAGAGTCCAAATATTCAATACCAAGCGCTTCTGCGGTTTCAGTGGTGAGGTTCCGAGACCAAGCGACAACATGCATATCCAAGCCCTGAGCACGTTTCGCCACAGCTTTTCCAATCGATCCAAGGCCAATAATTCCCAAAATGCGGCCTTTTAAACCGTTTGCATTACTGCTATATTTTTTTTTGCGCCATTTCCCGTCCCGCAAATCATTGGTGGCATTCACAATGTTACGGTCTGCTGCGATTAATAAGCCTATCGTCAGCTCTGCAACGGCAGCAGTATTTTTACCGGGGCAATTGGTCACATAGATACCATGACGGCTGGCACAGTCAAGATCGATAGTGTTTACTCCGGCACCCGCACGAATGATGAGTGACAGTGAAGACGCTGCTTCTATTGCAGCCCGTGTCACTTTCGTCGAACGAACGACCAGAACTTCTGAATCTCCCAACGCAACAGGTAAATCCTCTGCGGTCAAATCTGGTTGCATTGACACTTCTGCGCCTAATGCATTTAATTGCTTGATTGTTACATCAGCAAGCTTGTCAGCGATAAGTACTTTCATAACTATTTCCTCTTATTCTTATTGTTTTGATCATTTATTATAGCCTACTCATCAATATCTTTGGTGGAATTAAAAAAATCAGCTGGCTCAAAATTTTAGAGCCAGATAACATGCGGCTGTGCGGTGGCCGTAGTGCTTATCAAGATAAAAAATAATTAAATAACTTGCTATCCATTTTTATAACGTTAAAATAGAACAAACGGATGTGACCAAAATGGAGTGCCGGTCGCTGCGGGTGCGTATCTTTATCGGTTGGATTTTACAAACATGAAAAACCAAAATTTCACCTTTTCGTAAACTGGTATTCGTAAAATAGGACAAGAAGGTATGGAACCTCAAAGCCTGTTTTTACTCGTGGTTTCGGCGGCCGTTATCACCGGTTTACAAGCAGGAAGGGCAGCCAACAGGTCAGGAACATCTTCAGCAATAAATCCTAATTTGAGATCATCACTGTTTTCAATGAAATCCTTGCGGTATTTGAACGAAACGGGACTGAAATTGTTCAGTGTTTCAATGGCTTTATCCAGGGAAAATGCAGTGATTTCCCGTTTATACTCTCTGCTCGAGCCCGGTACCCAACTGCTGCCATCGTAATAAGCGCCTCCACCATAAGCTAATTGCGATACATAAAAAAAATATTTTCCAGGCCGTTATAGAACGAATGTAACACAGAACCAAGTGCAGTAATCTCAATGAGATCAAGTTCTTCCTCTTGTGCCTTTTCAAGAATCTTGGCGTAGGATTCTAAAAGTTGGTCAATTTGAGAAATTTCCAACTCGATCCGTATTGCAACTTTATTCAATTTGACGCAGTTCTCCCGATTTTTCCAAATATTTCGAAAAAGTATCTTGATTATCGAGGTTTATCAAATCAACAGACCGGTTCAATTCGAACAAAAGTTTTCCTAAAAGATGAAAAAACCGTCCCCGCGGACATCCTGTAATAGCTAAATCTATATCTGATTGACTATCGTCATTCCCTGTCGTAACTGAACCGAACAGAAAAATATCCCTACAACCACCGTTTTTTAATATATCAATCGCTTTTTCGATATCTTTTTTATATTCATCGGGCAGTACAAATTTTCCTTCCGGAACCATTTGATCTCCGCTTTTGTAAATTGATACCAATTTAAATAATCTACGACTTTACTATTAAAAAGACAAATTATTATTTATAAATTTTCTCGGCCGTATAATCGGGCGATTCAGGAGCAGTTTTTAAGGAGAGGAAACGCATTTTCTCCTCTCCTTAAAAACTTGTCTGTAGTAATCGCATGTTCGCCATGCTTTTTGTATAATTTGGCTTCACTTCAAGGCTCCTGAATGGATGTGTTATAAGGTAATACAAATCGAAATTTATATCGTTTTGATAAATCC
>JAFGEC010000145.1 GCA_016931775.1 Candidatus Zhuqueibacterota bacterium
AGAGCAAAACCGGTTTAACCCGGCGAATTTTAAAAAAACTAAAAGTTACGTTAAATCGCCTTTTGGGCAACAGGCCCTTTAGGGTGAGAAGATCAAATAAATAGCGGCTGGCGGGGGTGAAAACGGGGTTTTTTGCAGTTTTTTGTCCCGGCGCGCCGGGATTTCGCTAAAGCTCAACATTCTGGGCTGTTTTTTGCAAAAGTTTGGTGCTTTTTATCGCTTTTTTGAAAAATATTGTTTTACCACAGAGGACACAGAGTTTTTTTAACTATTTTTAGTTACCAAGTTGTGTTGGTTATTTGTTGACTGGTAAATTTGGGAGGGGTAAAATTATTGTCAGGTTTTTTGCTTCCGAGGAAAAAATCTGTAAATTGGGCCGCAACAAATGCAACTGCGACGAGTTTTTTTGGAGACCCATTCTCGTCGGGATTGTTGCTGGGTCAAGATATTCATTAAGCAAGTTGTAAATTAGGAGTCGTAAAATTATTGACAGGTTTTTTGGTACAGAGAAAAGGAAAGTTGGGAGGAATAAGTTATGTCAGAAGATGAAAAAAAATGTTTTTTTTGCGGTTATGATTCAGAAGTAACCTACTTGCCCCAGAAGAGTTTCTCTAGACTTTACGACTGTGAATATTGCGGGACATATATCTTAGATAGACAAGGGTTTGATATTTTAAGAGAAGATGAGAATAAGTTTAAAATGGCCTGTGTGCTAAACGAAAGAAGGCTAAAAGGATTTAGGGGAGTAGCATTAGACGATGAAACAAAAAAAGAAGATTTGGTTTGCGGCTACCCCCGAATTTCAGTAAATGAACTATTGGCTCAATTCCCACAAACAGCCGGCGAGTTCCTAAATAGAATATTGCTAAATTTAAGCCGATTAGCGCCACGGCCGTTTAGTGAAATTTCTTTGAGCTTTAGAAGGCCCGACAACTTGTATTTATTTACGAAAGACACCGGAGAATGTATTACTATTCTCAAGGAGCTCTCTGAGCAGGGATTGATTAGAGACGGCAATAGCACCCAGCAAGAATTGCGCAAAATCCTTACTTTAAGAAGCTGGGAGATTATAGAAAACCTGCAAAATTCTGCAATCGACAGCAAGAAAACTTTTGTTGCTATGTGGTTCGACTCAACGATGAAGGATTTTTATGAAAAAGGAATCAAACCTGCCGTAGAAAAGGCTGGCTATATCGCGGTAAGAATAGACCTTAAGGAGTTCAATGACAAAATTTGTGATGAACTTATCGCTGAAATCAAACGCTCTAAATTTTTGATAGCTGATTTTTCTGGATTAAGAAGCGGAGTGTTTTTTGAAGCAGGCTTTGCCAAAGGACTTGGCAGGGAAGTTATTTTTACCGTTAGGGAAGTAGATGTCGAGAAGTTAAAAGAACATTTTGACACAAGACAATATAATCACATCGTATATGATTCACCTGAAGATCTTCAGAAAAAACTATACAATAGAATTTGTGCAACGATTGTTTAAAAGATTATGCTGTAATTTGAGGTATAGAGTGAGCAAGCAAAAAGATTGTAAATTGTTTTTTAATGGAGTTAGGCAAGGAGACAAGAAATATGAAAAAAATAACAGAAAATCAAGAAAACTTTATTGCACAAATCATTTTATCCAACACGCAAGGCTCAAGCTTTCAACGTGCATATGTATATAAGGAGGATATAGACAAGCAAGAGTTTGTTAAGGCATTTCGTAACAAACTGGAATCGCTTAAAGAAACATATAGAAAAGAGGTATCCGAGGAAGATCATATAAAGAACATCGAAAAATTCCGAGAAGAACTATCTCAGAAATTCCCTGATATTTTAAAGGGTGGAAAAATGCGGTTTGGAATAGCACAAAAAGCTGTGAATCTTTATCTGAAATTTTTGTGGTGCTTAGAATATATTAATAAACCGCCGCATTGTCCTATTGATAGAACCGTACTTACTAAAGTTGGGTACGACATAAAGTGGACTGAATTAGACGATATGAAAAAATATAAAGAAATTATTAAGTCAATTAAGGTTAAAGCAGAAGAAAAAAACCAATCTATTGCTGAATGGGAACTGGATCTATGGCAAAACCACCATTAACAAAGCAGAGATCGAAGGCAATGAACGGCCGATGCGGAATGTCGGACAGGTCAGACAGTTCGGACGGGTCGGACAGGAAAAAGTAAATGTAAAAAAATATGATTCACCTTCAGGATAAATTTCGAGGTTTGATATTAGGTACTGCTGCAGGCGATGCTTTAGGACTACCTGCCGAGGGGTTTAAACCAAAGACAATTAAACAGCTTGGATGGACAGACTGGAAACATCGACTCTTCTTTGGTAAGGGAATGGTTAGTGACGACACCGACCACACGTTTTTCGTCGCTCAAGCTTTGCTGTCCAATCCGGATAATCCTTATGAATTTAAAAAATCCCTGGCCTGGAAATTGCGTTGGTGGCTTTTAGGAATTCCGGCCGGTATAGGGTTTGGCACGCTCAGAGCTATCTTAAAGTTATGGTTCTTTGTGCCGATAAACAAAAGCGGAGTCCGGTCAGCAGGAAACGGACCTGCTATGAGGTCAGCAATAATCGGTGCTCGATTTGCAGATAATACAAACCTCTTGAATAAGTTTGTTAAATCGTCCACAGAACTGACCCACACTGATCCTAAGGCATTAACCGGAGCACTGGCCATCAGCCATGCGGCCGCATCTGCTCTTTCTAATCCAAAAGACAATATTCCAAAAACAAAAGAGTTCTTTGAGTTATTATATTCTTTAGGCACGAAAGATGACCATGAATGGAAGACTAACGTTAAATTGATCGAATCTTCACTCAAAGACAATCGCAGTGTTTCTGAATTTGTAAATAGTATGAACCTAAATAATGGCGTTACAGGATATATCTATCATACAGTACCAGTTGCCATTTATGTATGGCTACGTCATTATGGAGACTTTAAGACAGCTTTAACCGAAGTATTGAACTGTGGCGGCGACACAGATACTGTCGGTGCAATCACAGGTGCTCTGGCAGGAGTCACTGTCGGAGAAGAAGGTATTCCCAAGGAATGGATCAATAACATTATGGAATGGCCACGAAGTATAAAAGTTTTACGAAAAGCAGCCGATGCTATGGCAGTTCAGGATACTGATGAAGTAACAATGGTCAAATATTTTTGGCCGGGTATAATTGTCAGAAATGTTTTTCAGTTGATCGTAGTCCTGGGGCATGTGGCTCTTAGACTTATGCCAATAAAAATGCGAAGTTCTATTGGCATATAGAAAACAGCGGAAAGATTAAAGTTTTAAATTTTTTTGGTGGAGAGATGTTATGTGTCGAATTATCTGGTTATATATGTTGTGTTTGGTAATTTTCGGAGCATTAAACGTTTACGGGGAGTCGGTCGCGGACAAATCCAACCAGACAGAAGGATATAGTGCGAAGATGGTCTGGCAGACCGATGCGGTCTTTCAAACACCGGAATCAGTGGTTTATGACGCCAAGCGGGATGTGCTGTATGTCAGCAACCACCGCAGAACCGATGCAAAACCGGGCGGCGAATTTATCTCCCGTGTCGATACCGACGGAAAGGTACTGGAACCGGAGTGGGTAAAGGGACTGAACCGGCCCACAGGATTAACAATCTACCAAGACAAGCTGTACGCAGTGGAACGAACCGGCCTGGTGCGTATCGATATCGAAACCGGGCGTATCGAAAAACGTTATCCAATTACGGGTGCGGATTTTCCCAACGACATTATCTTTGATTCGAGCGGAGTTGGCTATATCTCAAATAACGGGCGCAGCGGCAAAACATCAGTGTTTCGTTTTAAGGACGATGGTATCGAGCCGTGGCTTTCAACCGAGGAGGTGCTACAACCCAACGGCCTGCTGATAGAAGGTGAGTATTTAGCAGCCTATGATAATCGCCGTAAGGCCCTTGTTCGCATTGACCGCGTCAGCCGGAAGATCCAGGAGATCGCTAAAATTGATACACAAGCCGCAGCCATGGGTGACGGCCTGGTAAAGCCGGACGCAGGAACGTATCTTATAACAGCATGGGGCGGTCCGAGCTGGATCGTCGAGCAGGACGGGAAGGTAACGGACTTTATCAATACCGAGGACCTGAAAAAAGATGGGGACAAAGAAGTCAATAATGCAGACGTCGGCCTGGTGTCGCAGGAGAACCTGTTAATCATCCCGACGTTCTTTGGTAATCGGCTTTTGGCGTATGAATTATCGAAGGGCGACCGATGCGGAGCATCGGAGACAGGTAAACAGTAGACAGTTGAAAAGAATGGCCGCCGTTGGCGAGTACTTTTAAATCCGAAATACGAATATCGAAATCCTAAACAATATCGAAATCATAAGATTTAAAAATCTAAACGATATTGAGCCGCCTGCGGCGACGCTGATTTATTTTTCTGGATTCCAGATCAAGTCTGGAATGACAAGTGTGGGAATGGACAGACACGGACAGCCAGTCATGGAGCGGCCGAAGGTGCGAAAAGTGCGAACGTGTTTAATTAAATCTTAGATATAGTCAAGGGGATTAAATTAAAGTTCAGACTTTACAACTTTTATATTTTCAATAATACTGTGCTTAAAAATCAACTTTGGTTTATAATCGCCAATCAAATTTACTTTGTAACCGTTTGTAAAATACACATTATCATTTTCGTCAATATCGAATGATGAAACCTTATTAGCGAGAACCTCGACTTGACCTTGAGGTGTAATTTTTATCAATTTCCATGAACCAGGAACCAGAGAAATATTTTCAGTATCCCAAGCTCGCCTGCGCACCTTTGCAATATCTATCGTTCGGCCAAGAACATTAATATGTTTACTCCTGTTATTGGTCTGAATATTTGGTCCGGCCGGGCGGAACGGGTTCCGCGAAAATAGTTCGGTAAATATTTCCAGGAATTTTACGATAGCTATAACAAAACGAACCGGAAAAGTCACAATGCCAAGTAAGATCTTTATTGGCGAAACATATCCCATCTGTACATAAGGGCGACGAATACAGTAAATGTTACCCTTGGAATCGTCTTTTGGCAGAAGATAATCATAATGATGGTCATATTGAAGTTCTGTCATTTCATCTTTATCCAGATCGATCAACTTGATAACTTCAGGGCCATATACCATCGCACAGCCCACATCATCCCGGCCGATCCCAGCGGACTGGAACAATACCTGATTTGGATTTGATCTGCTGAACACAGGGTTGCTGTCACGAGAATCGCCGCTGGTTATATCTTGAATATACGAACCTCGGGAATCAAGCAACTGCAGGTGTGCCATTCCCTCGGGATTGGATGAAGAGATAACAAAATCATTACGACTTTTAGAATAATCCAGACCTAATTCAAAAAAATCATTCATATGAAACAGACGCTGCTCTTCATCCTTTTCAATGTTGTACTCAAAAAGGCCAGTGATCCTAAAATTGGTTAGAGTGTAATAGATAGTGTTCTCATCGCGAACGGCTACGTTTTTAAATCGATAAGGTATTGAGGGGCCTGATGAAGACTGATTGCCCCATAAGATAGAGGAACTGAAATATGGATCTTCAGCCGCTGATTTGTTCTTCCAGTTGCTGTGTGCTCTATGACGTTCAATATTTATCTGCTTTTCTTTTACAAAATGGCTTTCTATCTCGACTGCTTCGCTATCTCCTTTTCTGACAAAGAGTCTGCCATCTGATATAAATGCCTGGATCATTATATCTCCCAGCAATTTTGAATTCTTTTATAACAATCTCAATCACGATAAATTTAACGAGTCAATTCACACTTTAGGCGGCGGAACCTTTTTTTGCATTTCCAACTTATCCTTACTAATACTACGTAAGTTTACTTGTTTTGGCAAGCGTTTTTTCGGAGGTTTGCCCTGAACTATCGAGAAGTTCCACTTTCAAAGCGATCGTAATACGGCATGTTTTCTGCTTGATATTTTCGTAATTAAGTGTATAATTAAGTGTCTGACAATCGACCCAGAAATGGAATTCAATTCGGGGGCATATTGTTTTTTGAGAAGGGTGTAAATGCTGCGACTTGCAATGAAAAGCTTTTTGTATATTTGTATTTTGAGTACGCTGGTGTCAGCAGGTTCGTTATCGGCAGCGATCAGTATTACGGGGGTTGCCGATAAGACGGTCTATGCCGACAGTGTTACTTTTACCGTCAGCTCAGAGGCGGGCTGGGACTATACAGTGATGTTAAATGACGATCCTGCTGCCACTGACACGGCAACAGTCGTAGACTTTCCCGATTATTACGAGCTGTACGTGCATCGAGTTAACCAGACAACCAGCGAAGAAGAAGAGCAGACGGTTCAGTTTATCGTACGCGACTCATCACGGGGCAGTTCTGAAACAGGTCTTCCGACGTTTACGCCGTATCCGCCGGTCGATTCAGCGGCAGCGGAATTTGCAGGAGCCGTGCTTAACATCGTAACACCGGCCAATTATCCGATGGGACTTGAGATACCCGTCGCGGCAAGAGTGAATGACGGGACAGGTGATCGTGTGGGTGTGTTCGGGGATGTGACAGCAACGGGGTATGAAGACCACCCGGTTAAACTATTGCGGGGCGTGGGTTCAGCGTTTTTACCGGCGGCTACTGCTGCGGGAGCCATTAACTATAACGCCGTGATCCATTCACTTTCGGCGCCTAAGACAATAAACATTGAAGCGGCAACAACATGGCAGACGGCATCGGGGACGATCAGCGCGAATACCGATTGGGGGACGAATGCGAGAATTCATGTCAACGCAGGGTTGACAGTCGCAGCCGGTGCAACATTAACGGTTGGCCAGGGCAGCGTTATCAAGATCGACCCGGGCCTTGAGATCACAGTTAACGGCTCTATCGCTGTAAACGGAACCGTTGCCAATCCGGTTGTGTTTACGGCAGAGGACAGGGATATTCCGTGGGGCGGTTTTTTATTCCCGGCGAGCACATCGGTAGGTGATTTTTACGGAACGATCATGACCGCCAGCGGCGCGGACAGCAGCTGGTCGCCTCCTTCGGGCCACAGCTTAAGCAGACACAGGAGCGA
>JAFGEC010000146.1 GCA_016931775.1 Candidatus Zhuqueibacterota bacterium
GAACCGTTGATCAATACGGAAAGAATGCCCGGGGCGTGGAATATCGACCTGACCTGGGATAAACGGTTCAAGTTCGGCAGCCACTACTATTTGACATTTTTTGTCTGGGTGAACAACCTGTTAAACTGGAGAATCATCGACCAGGCCGCCTTGCAGTTCGGCTTGCGGGACGAAGAATGGTACCATACCTATAAAACAACTCAGGAAGCCTATGACAACGGCACAATGGATCGTGAGACCTATATGAGCCTGATGGATCAGTATGATCCGAACGATGTAGATGGCGACGGCGAACTCAATGAAGCCGACGGAGAGGTCGATTATAATAAAAAATATCCCGAGATGGGATCCAAGCTCGATCCACGGGTGTACGATGCGGGTCGCAGTATACGATTCGGTTTAAGTTTTCAATTTTAACAATTTAGAAACGATGAATCCCAAACGACTATATTGGGAGGTAAAAAGGTGATATCTAAGAAAAATCTGTCAAGTATGTTTTTGCTCGATGTGTTTATAATTTCGGTCGTTTTCGGTACCGCTTTTGCGGCCGATAAACGTCCCGCCGTGAAACATTTGGCCAAACCGGCAGCACGTCCGGCAAAAGATTTTCGTGTTCATAATGTAGGGACACTCTGGAACATGGTGACGAATTATGGTGGATACGGTGACCCGAATTCATCGGTTCCTTCCATGGAATGGCCCGGCGGAAGCGAAGCCTACTATTTATGGGAAGGCCGGTTCTGGATCGGTGCTATTGTAGATGGTGAAAAACTTTGTTCCCATGCTGATTACGGTAACTATGAGTTTTATCCTACTGAAGGCACAACTTTTGAATTCGGGCCCGGGAAATCCATTCAGGATCATTATGTGATCTATGATGATATGTTTCCTCAGGCTGGTCATACCCCAATAGGAATCGAAGTCCATGAGCGTGGATTGAGTTGGAGTATGGGTGATTATGATGATTTTATCATTTATGAATATGAGATCATCAATATCGGTGACAAAATACTGAACGGGGTATATTTGGGCTGGATTTACGATAACGACGTCTGTCAAATCGCCGATCCCTCAGATCCGCACATCGATGATCTTGTGGATTATGATGGTTATGACGGCGAGGATACAGATACCGATGAAATTGACTGGGTTGATCCGCTGGATCTGGATGGGGACGGAGAGACCGGCTATGATGAATGGGGCTGGCCTTACGGTTTTCCGCTGTTACAGAACAATCAGCCGACCAACCCCAATTACGATCCGGAACGAATTGAATCCGACGGTTTTTTTGATGAATGGACGGTTATTCTGGATGAAAATGCGCCCGTTTTAAAATGGCAAACCGATAAAAATCCGGCAGGCGCCGCGGTTGGTGCGGTGGCCGTTTTAAACGGGGAAGAACTGCACGGGTGGCTGGTACCGCGTAACTGTTCGGTGATGTTCGATGCCGATTATCCCCAGTCCGCTGAAATGGATATCGGTGAACGCGGGTCGACGCAACCGATACCCGGATTTATCGGCGGCAGGTTGATTTATTCGGATATCATAAACCAGGATGATGTGTTTCCCTATCTTACAGTACCCGGGGATACGATGATGCGCCCCTATGCCCACCAATGGTGGAATTGGGAAAGCGATCCCGGGGATGATATTGAAAAGTACGATTACCTGTACGCACAACATTCCGCCTCCACACAGTTCGGCAAGCATTATAACTTTTTACCCCTGCCTTTCGACCTGAACGCACCGACTTTTGATTACAGGTGGCTCACTTCAACGGGCCCGTTTAATAATTTTAAACCCGGTGACAGGATCAGAGCGGTCTATGCCGCAGGTGTCGGATTGGGACTGCAGGGTATGCGTGAAAATTTGGACAATGCACTGATAGCATATTATGCCGGAAGCCGGACAAGTAATCCGTATCATCCCGCGGCGCCGGATGAAGATGTGCATTATGTTCTTCCTATTCCGCCGTCTATTCCCTATTTGACTTATACACCGCTCGATGGCGGCGCACGTCTTGTGTGGGATAATACAGCTGAAACAACTGTTGACGCCATGCTGGGCCAACCGGACTTTGAGGGTTACAAAGTCTATCGGTCGCTTTACGATCCAAGCAGCTGGGAAATGGTTGCAGCTTTTGATAACGTTGACGGTCCGGTGTTGGTAAAAAATACTGAAGGAATTTTCATTAATGCTAAAAAGGATCCCGTCAGTGGAGAAACCGTTCCCTACGGCGATGCACGCTGGAAGGATATCGATGAAGAAAATTATATCAAAGTCGATCTGCCGCCTATTACACACCAGTATGATGATATAGGTAGTACGTTTCTCGGCCGCGAAGTCAGTAAACCGATTAATGGTTTGTTATATTTTTATGCCGTCGTGGCGTACGATCCGCACAAACCAGCCGAAGGCGACCAACCGGAGATGGACTCCCAGGAGAGCGCCAAGAGTAACTATATGAAAAATCCAACAACAGGCGCACCCCAGGCTGTCATTCCTAAAATGATGTACACTGAACAGGTGGTCGAAAATTTTGATTTCGAAAAAATTAGAGTTGTTCCCAATCCGTACCGTGGTACGGCTTTGTTTGAATCCCGTTACGAGGATAAAATCAGGTTTACGAATTTGCCGCCGGCCTGCAAGATATCGATTTTTACCATTACAGGTGATCTTGTTGAGACCATTTATCATAACGACGGGTCTGATGCAGAATTGTGGGATCTCATCTCACGCAACAATCAAAAGGCTGTGAGCGGACTTTATCTTTACGTTGTCGAAGTAGAACAACCGAAATACGAAAAGCACATTGGCAAATTCGTAATCATTCGATAGACCGAGGAGGTAATTGAAATGAAAAAAATCTCCCTATATGTGGGTATAATATTCCTTATATATGGCATGGGAACTGCACAGGAATTCGCAAAAGTAGGAACAGCCGGTGCGCAGTTTTTAAAGATCGGCGTTGGCGCTCGTGGCACCGCCATGGGTGAAGCATATGATGCGATATGCAATGATGCCACGTCTATTTTCTGGAATCCCGCCGGATTGGCTTTTGTAAAAAAACAAAGTGCAACTTTTAGCCATGCCAACTGGCTGGCGGATATAAAATATGATGCGGGCGCTTATGCCTATAGCCTGGGACCTGCCGGCGTCGTTGGTGTCAGTTTCGCCTATTTAAATTCCGGCGATATTGAAGAGACCACAGTCGAAATGCAGGAAGGTACCGGCAATTATTTTACTGCAGGTAATCTTATGTTCGGCGCGTCTTACGCACGTATGTTAACCGACCGTTTCAGTATCGGTGGTAACGTCAAATATGTGGAAGAAAAACTGGCCGATGAAAAAGCCTCTGCCTGGGGTATTGACGTGGGTATATTGTACTTTACCGGATTCAAGTCGCTTCGGCTGGGTATGTCCATCCGAAACTTTGGCCCTGAGTTGCAGTTTTCCGGGAAATATCGTGATTACGACAACGGCAACTGGGTGATCGATCCTGCGACCAAAAATCCGCAGGAGAAATCCTATCTGCCGTATCATCTACCCATGACGTTTAAAATCAGTGTTGCATACGATCTGGTCGAACAAGAGAACACTTTTTTAACGGTCGGTGCAGACCTGGCCCATCCCAATGACAATGTGGAAAAATTAAATTTGGGCGCGGAATTAACCCTGATGAAAATACTGGCTCTGCGGCTGGGTTATACCGGTCTGGTCGGCATTATGAAAAGAGAGGATACGGAAATCGAAAACGTAGGAACGGCGGATGAAATTTCTTATAATATTCATAACTATACTCAAAATCTGGGTGCCGGTATGGGCCTTTTGCTGAATCTTAAAGGCTTTGGTGAATTCAATTTTGATTACGCTTATACCGATTTTGGCGTTCTGGATTGGGTCCACAGAATGTCTGTGACTTTTAATTTTTAACCTTGAACGATTATGAGAAACGAGGAGGAAGTAATGATAAACAGGCTTGGTATTGGCCGACTGTTAGTCGTTCTGACAGGTATTCTGCTTGGTTTGTGTTCAGTATCCCTTGCAGCCGCTCCAGTCGCCACATCAGCGAAATATATTGATGCAGAAAACACCCTGGAAATATTTTTCGACCAGCCGGTCTATAATGATTCGTTGCATGTCATTCGTGCCGGTATTTCCCTGGATGGCGATCGGGGCGGAGAAAACCCCGATTTGGCTTTGAGCGGCGGTTTTATATCCGGTGATCCGGCCATGTCTTCATCCGTTAAAATCGTGCTCAACTATCCCGATCAGCGAATTATGGAAACCATGGACGATAACCGGACATTGGTCCTTATCCTTGCTCAAAATGTTTTCGTCAACGTAGATTTTGAAGGCAATGAACCTCTTGGCATTGAGGACAATGTGAGTGTAGAATATATTGAGGATTTGGAAGCACCACAATTGCTCAGCGCTGCATACGATGGTGATAAAAACAAATTAACCCTTGAATTCGACGAACCGGTAAACGGTCGGCAGGTTGAGCTGACCAGCGTTTTTTTGGACGATGATAACGGCGGCCCAAACGCTAATCTGAAATTCAGCAGTTTGACCGAAGAAGTGACCACCTTAGCCCTGGCCACCACGATGCAGATCGGTTTTAACGTAAAACATCAACAGATTATCGAAAATTTCGACACGGCAAATTTGACAGTTATACTCAATGCGTTTTCTTTTATCGATGCAAATCGTAATAGTGTCAAAGTTGTAAATTCGACAAATCCGGTTGCGGTTTCCTATTCAGGTGATCTCAACCCAACGGCATTATTGAAAGCCGATTATAATGCTTCAACCAACGATCTGACGCTGGATTTTAATGAAAAGGTGATTACGACATTTTGGGGACAACCTGCCGTTAATTTTAAAGGAATCACAATTTTTACGAATGATCAGACTGCCAGTGCTCAATTGTCCGGCGTTGCGGCTGTTTCAGTTAAATCCGACACCCAGATGATTGTGAACGTTCTGCCGGCAGATCAGCGTTTAATAGAGAGTCTAACTAACAAGGAAGGGCTCAGAATTACTTTTGAAGCATTTGCCGTTTTGGATGAAAGCGGAAACGGCATGCGTGCGTATGAGTTTGCGGATAACATGCTTTTAACGTATCAAGATGAAGCTGAAGAGGACGCTCCGATCATTGAAGAAGCCACCTATAATGCGACGACAAATATCCTTTCGCTGACTTTTGGAAATATTAACCCCTCCACCAAGGGAATAGATACGACAAACGTCGATTTAACAGGGATAACGATCGACGACGATAACGGCGGTGCCAATGAGGATATTATTTTAGGTGGCGGTGATATTTTGGGTATCAAAGCCGGCGTACCAAAATTTATCCGTATACTCGAAATAACTTTAAATGCCGAAGACGAGATTAAGGTTGAAAACCTTGCTTTTAAAGATCAAATCAGTATCGGTGTTAAGCCGTTGAGTTTCTTTTTTGAAAGTTATACGAAAACGCGAAACGGTAATCATGCCATCAATGTGGGTGACGTGATGGTTTCTTATATTGCCGACACCACCGCTCCGGAGATCGATTTTGCAAAGTATAATTTTATCGACAATCAACTGCAGATTTTACTCAATAAAATGACAAAAGTGGATCAGTTTAAAACCACCGGCGTTGAACTGGGCGGTGTACGTTTAACAGGCGGAGAAGTTGTAGAAACCGACTATTCCACCACGATGACTATTAATGTGACTGAAGCCGATCAGGCCGGCATTGAAGCACTGGACGCCCAAATTAAAGAGGATTTATCCCTTGCTTTGGATAGCGGTATGCTGGTAAATCTCGATAACGTAACCAGTGAAAAAATATCCCTCAAAGACGGTGATTTGTCATCGAGTAATGAAATAATAACGATCGGATATGGCAGGGGATTTTGGGATATCAGTTTTGAGGCGTTTCCGGATGTGGATAATCTGGTTGAAACATCCCTGCGAGGCGTGGGTGAACACTGCTACGTTTTTGTCGCCGATGAGGAGTGGAGGGATACGATACAAAAAACATTTGTCGACAGTCTGGTCGACGCTTTTGAAAAGACCACACCTGCCGATCCCGGTAAAGGGATATACCAGTTATGTCGCGAGGTTTTCGGTCAGGAAAGAGATACAGACAATGATGCCAGAATTAACATTGTCCTGACCGACCTCCGGGATGAGTTTGGTCTGGGACGCAGTGACAGGTACGCGGATTTGCCCAAGGCAGGTTATTTCACGACCCGCGATTTGGCTCCGGTTTCGGAGGAACCCCATTCAAATCAGGCGGATGTTATCTATCTGGATACGGATCCCGTTGTTGTTGAAGGCTTGGCCTACAATGCATTGGCCGATAATTTTCAGCGTATGATCGCACACAATGTGGATGCCAATGAAGAACGATGGCTGGTGGAGGGAATGTCGGCCATCGCTGAGGTTATTTGCGGGTATGATTTTACCGATTATAAAATTCCCGGCTCTCTGCCGTCGGTTCCCTTTAACAATTCCTTGATCCACTGGACGGGATGGCAGGCAGGAGAGCCATCCGATTTATACGATTTACATAACGTCTTTTTGTTTACTTTATATTTGTATGAACAATATGGCGGAGTCGACTTTATTAAAGCGTTGGCTGCCGAACCTCTCAACGGCCTTGCTTCGGTGCAGGCGGCCCTAACAGCCAAAGGTTATGAAAAAACGGTGAGTGAGGTTTTTGATGATTATGCCGTCGCCTCTCTCAAGGATGCCTTGGGCCATCCGGTTTATGGCGACAAGTACGGATTTAGAGAAATCGATGTACAAACTCCGGGCCAGGGAAATATCAATTGGGACCGCGATGAAATCTGGGACAGTCAGAACCAGTGGTCTTATAAATATTACCTGCTCAAGGCGAAAGTCAAACCTGAAACATTTTTATTCAACGGTAATAATGATTCTGAATTCAGTTTTTTATACATGTTATCCGGCGAGGAATTCACCGTGAACGCTGCACAGGTAGATGAGCTCGGACAAGCGAAATTCCCGCTTGCTGATTTTACTGAAAACCTTAACCTGGTGGTATGCAGCAAATCCTCCGATGGGCCGATACCGTCTCCGTTTGTTCTTTCAAAAGATATTCAGGTGCCCGTTTATGTCAATCTTGGCATTTTTCAGAATCCTTCGGTTGAAAATGTTGTGGATATTTACGTTGTTTCGAAGGAAAAACTGTTTATGGATGTCCCGAATAATGATCCATGGCTGGGAGCCGGCAATGAGGGTCCGCAAATTACCATTACCTTGGGGGATGAAACACGAACTTTTATAGGAGAGGGGTCGTTTGCCGACTCGTTGGAAACCATGTACCAGTATCATAGCAAGGTCAGTTTATGGGGTGGCGGCGATTATTCCGTAGCTGTCGATGCTCAGGATATGACCGGAAATGTGATAGAAACTGTCACCAATACGATTGTCGTCCGTAAACTTCTGGCAAGTGCCGGCGGACAGGTTGTCGCCTCCGATTACGCTGCACGTCTGGATGTTTTGCCGGGTACATTGGCGAGGGATACTTTTATTACTGCTTCTGTGAATAAAGAAGAAGACTCGGCCGATCCTGTATATCGTTTCGGCCCGGAACAAACACACTTTTCTCAGCCGGCAAAAATTTTCCTGTCTGTAAATTTGAAAAAAGGTGAAAGATTGCCGTCGATCTATAGGAAGTCCGGCGCTTCCTGGGTAAAATTGGAAAGCCGGTACATTCCGGAAACCAAATCCATGGAAGTCTCGATCAATCACTTGGGTGATTTTAAATTATTTTATGATGGAGAAGGTGAAATTGCCGAAACAAAAATACCGGAAACTTTTGCTGTTATGCAAAATTACCCAAATCCATTCAACGCGACAACGACGATAAACTATCAATTGCCGTCGACTCAGCATGTTTCCCTTGTGGTTTACAATACCCTGGGTGAACGTGTTGCCGTACTGGTCGATCAAAAACAGGCTGCCGGTTATTATACAAAGACCTGGGACACCCGGCATGTGGCATCCGGTCTGTATTTTTATGTGTTCCGAGCCGGTAACTATTTACAGCGTCACAAAATGCTGCTGCTCAAATAGCCGCTATGCAATTGATTACAAGGAGGAATGAATGAAAGTTTATAATAATAAACCGGTGGCCGTGCTTTTGGTCGTTTTTTTGGTTATCCTGAATAGTCAGTGTTTTAGAAAAGGAGAGAATATTCCGACTTTTCCCCCTACCTCTGATTCCTTAATTGAAGACGGTTGGTCGGCATTTGAGAGCGGAAAATACGATAAAGCGGTTGAGCATTTTACAGAAGCGAAAAATCGTGATGCGGCGGTACCCGATACTTATCGTGGTCTGGCCTGGAGCCAGACGCGTGCTCTGGACTTTACCGGGGCAGAGACCAATTTTAAGGTATATATGACACTGGTTACAGGTCAGGAGGATAAGCTTATCGATGCTTATGCAGGATTCGCCACGATGTATTCGGCTTCGGGGCAAGATGAAGATGCAATTCAATGGTGCCATACGGTGGTAGAGAAAAGTCCTCAATATGTTTTCGAACATGACGCCAGGGTTAACGCAAAGAGTCTTAACACGATCGTGGCAAAAAGCTATTATAATATGTCGGATTATTTAACGGCTCTAAATATTATACAGGAAGATGTGGACAATACTTTTATTCAGACCTTGTTGGAAAATGGTATTATTGCTCAGGTTACGGGAGCCGAGATCAAAGTGAAAATTCCCGTTATCAGCAGTACACCGTTAACCAGTCAAGCCAGTTTAACGGTCACGCGTCAGGTTATCGCCGGAACGGACACAAGTATGGTCGGCGTCAATCTGGTAAAGGTTTTAGAGATCAGAAGTGCTGACGGCCCTTCTCAATATACGGTCCTTTCCTTTAACCAGGGTGATAATCGTATTAATTTTTCCGGTAATCCCGTTCCACGTAACGGTGACTGGTTTCACGTCGATTATTTATATGCGCCCGATTATGGCTTGTTTTTATCAAGATTATTAAGTAAAATAGATGAGATGCAAACTTTGTAAGAAAGGAGGAATCTGCACGAAAAGAACCTTTCGCATAGTCACTTTAACATTAAACCGTAGGAGGTAAAAATGAACAAATTGGTAAGAGTTTTTCTTCTTGTAACTCTTGCGATTTCCCTGGCTGGAGGGGTGGTAGCAAAAGATCTGGCGAAAAATTCGTCCGTAGATAGAATGCCGGTCGCAGCCCGGGAAGATCAACCTTCAATAACTTCTGCCGGGCCAACTCAACCGACCGCCGTTCGGCCGAGTAAGGTAGCTGCAAAAAGTGTAGTCGGTAATTCTACATATCCACGGGCTACCTGTTATTCCGGAAGAAGTGTCGCCGTGGGTGCTGATGGCGCAGTGCACGCCGCATGGTGCTCGAATGACAGACCGGATCCCAGGCGAATGACTTATTATGCCAAGTCCACTGATAGCGGTGAGACATGGAGCGATCAAATTGAAGTATTTGATACACATAGCGGCTGGCGGTGTGCGATTGCTGCACATGGAACCGATCCCAATATTGTTGCTATCGTTTTTTCGGCTGAGCCGGAAGAGGGTGATACCCGCCGTGGACATTGTACCGTGTCACTGGATGGCGGATTAACCTGGCAGCCTTCTAAAAGTGTCAGCGGTTCATTGCTGAATATTGAAAACTTTGATATCGCATTTGATAAAACCGGTGGTTTACATATCGTATACGAATGTAACGCCGACAACCGTACCTATTGGAATTATTCGGCCGACAACGGTGTCACCTGGCTTCCGCAACCGGAACAGATCGACATCGGTTCTTCTTTGTTGGCCACATTTGGTCCCGTATTGGCTTTTGACGCCAGCAATAATCCCCATGTCGCATGGTGTGACGGCGGACAATCCGGTTACTGGGGCGATAAGGAAGTTTATTGGAACTGGCGTGACATGATGATTGGAATCTGGATGGAAGTTCCTCCGCCGAGAATTCAGGCTTCATCCGTCGGTTTGGCATGGCCTTCATTTGCTTTTGATTCCAAGGGTGTCGGCCATCTGGTTGCCGATGGTATCGAAGACACGCGTCATGCCTGGTACCGGACTTATAAAAACGGAACCTGGAGCGATCTAACCGAATTCGAGCCTATTGGTGATCCGGCCGGACAAACGGCTATGTCATCCATTTCCATTGATAAAAACGATCAAATTTACGTCACTTATGGCGATAACACCATCCCCGACGGAACAGCTCAGCCCTGGAACGGGCAATGGGATATTTTCAGCGGTGCATTGCTTGACGGCGAATGGACGACGGTCAATCTGACCGCAGATGGTCCTGCACCAGGTCAGAGTTATCCCGATGTCGCCCGGCGAGTCGGCGATGACGGCATCGTTCACCTTGTTTTTACCGAAGGTGATGCCGCCGATCTGGACGGCTCTACGGCGACCCAGGTTATGCACATGGCCGCTTATCCCTGGCCAGAGGAACCGACTTGTGTTATGAATATTCTGCCGGACACCTATAACGGCACCGGCCCATTCACCGTTACGGCTTCCACAAGCGATATCAAAGGCTATGTCGCTTCTGTTATTCTGACCGTTCAGGTAAATGGAACACAGGTCCACGAAGCGGAAATGGAAGAAATCGAGGAAAACAGTTGGCAGGCGAGTTTCAGTGTTGATGCGAAAGCAGGCGATGCAGTGACCTGTTTCGGAACCGCTACGGATGATGAAGGCTATGTCAAAGTGTCGACAGAACGAACCTTCAATGTTTTGGCGCCGGTGTATCCGGGTGCCGATCTTTTGCTCGTCCAGCAGGACGCCCGAATTGATACTTTTTTTACCCACGTTCTCGACAAACTGGGATACATTTATGAGCTGTGGGATTACGCCGAGCATAACGGTATTGATGAAAGCGTGACCAACCATGGATGGAGCACTATTTTTATCAACGGTTGGGTTGTTGATTGTGTCCCAACACGTGGCTATGAAGGCAATCCCTTTGCCGCTTTTCTGCAAGGCGCAACGGCAGACGATCAGAAAAATTTGCTCATCGCTTCACAGGATTATCTGTGGGCAAACGGAGAACTTCAAGGTGATGTTTTGTTCGATGTCGGCGATTTTGCCTATGATTTCCTGCAACTCGGCGACGCCGTTTGTGATCCATGGCAATCCGGTGATGAACCCGTTGAAGGCGTACCGGAAAACGACAGCCTGCTCATCGGAATCGATGGAGATCCGGTATCCGGCTCTTTTGCTGAGGAACCCCTTCGACTTGTTCCAAGTATCGCTGATATAATGTACGAATACGGTAATAATCCCAACTGGATTGATTATACCCAGGCGACCGGTTCAGGTGAGGACATCTTTTACTCGTACAACCAAGGATACGGCAGCGGTATTAAACTTGATGCCGGTAATTACAAGACAGTATATTTGCCCTGGATGGTGGATATGATCCTCGATTCGGTCGCCGTGGACACAAGCTGGACCGGCAAGGTGAATGAGGACGCTGTTACACTGCTTCAAAATGTTCTGACCTATTTTGGCACCAAAGTGGGTGAAGGAAATCTTGTAAAATCAAATTCGGTTGTTCCGAAACAATATGAGCTGGCGCAAAACTATCCCAATCCGTTTAATCCGGAAACCAGTATTCGTTTTGCTCTGCCTGTTAACGGTTCAGTAGATATTGACATTTTTAATTCCGTTGGACAGAAAATCAGAACGCTTGTCTCTGATAAAATGACGGCCGGCTCCCATGAAGTTGTATGGGATGGTAGAAACGAATCCGGCCAGAAAGTTTCCAGCGGCATCTATTTCTACCGCTTAAAGACAGCTCAGTTTAACAAAACCAAAAAAATGATTATGGTAAAATAAAGATGAGTCGGGTTCCCGTTTTCAAACGGGAACCCGAACTTTTATTCGTTTCTAAGGAATAAAAAATATGGCCTTTCCTATACAAAAGTTGTTTTTTTATTGGCATTCAGGTAATCTAAATGGCCGTTTTTATTCTGAAATTATAAAATGCAGCTTTATATACAAGCCGCACTATTTTTTTATTTAACTGAATCCTTATTTGCTTTTCAACATCGAAAAAAATATAGAAGGGAGGTGAAGTCGAGGAGAAAAAATTTTTCAACTAACTAAACCTTAAATTAAAACGGAGGTGTGGTATGACTAGAAAGTTGGTTTTAGTTTTTGTTTTACTCGTTGCTTTTTCCAGTTGGATTTTTGCAGCCAACAAGGCCGCAGACAATGTTGTTAAACCTGTTGAGAAACCCAAGGCAAATTTAAAATATGTCGAAGGTGCCAATCAGGAGGTTGATGTATATTTCACCGATTTTGAAACGGAAGGTGAATGGGGAGCCATAAATTATGGCGCCGGCCCGGATTTTAACTGGGTTGAAGATAATTCACACAGCGCAACACACAGCTGGTTTCTTGCGGATGATGAACCCATGACGGAAGAAGATGCCGTTCCGGCAGACGCCGCGATTGTTTCTCCCATGATCGAACTTCCAGCAGACTTTGACGGATATGAACCGAAAGTCTTACAAATGGAATATTGGGCGGATGTTGAGACTCCCAACACCGCAGATGGCGGATACGTTTACGACGTCTTTCAAATGGAAATTGAAGTGCCTTATGATGGTGATAACCTATGGCATACGGATACGGAAGGCGGATACAACGGTACCAGTTCCTGGTGGTGTGGTGATCCTGAAACAGGATCTTATGACACAAACACCCGTCAACAATTGGTCACCCCGGTACTGGATTTGAGCGCCGCGGCTGCCGATGTTATGTTAACCTTCAAAAA
>JAFGEC010000147.1 GCA_016931775.1 Candidatus Zhuqueibacterota bacterium
GATTTTTACAATCCCGGTGGTCCTGAACAGTCATTGTACATGTCCATTGATGCGACTCATTTTCGTTCGCATCCCGAACAACTTATTATCGGCCTGGATTACACCATTATGAAGTTTCTCTCATTACGTGGCGGTTATGTGACCAATAATGATGAGGATGCATTTTCATTTGGTCTTGGCGTGTCATATTTTGGCGTGACCATCGACTATGCATATACGCCATTTGGTGTGTTCGATCATGTACAACGATTTACCGCCCGTTTTTCAATTTAAAAATTTTTGAGGAGACAGATATGACCATGAAATATAAAATCTTGTTTATCCTCTGTGTTACTGCATTATGTTTTCAACGGTGCCAGTACGATGCACCCACAGAGGTATGGAATCCGGATAAGACATATCCTGCCCCACCCCAAATCACTTCATTGAAACCCGATGGATCCCAATTTACGGGGGCAATGGTGATCAATATTATAGGCGCCAATTTTGGCACGCAGAAGGATCAAGTGAATGTTTATTTTGGTAATGAACAAGCATCCATTCTTACTGTATCCGATACCGAAATCAGTGTCAAACGGCCTGTTATTACCGGAGATTCACTGGTTGTTAAAGTGGTTGTAAACGACGCAGTGGAAATCGCAGAATTTTTTCCCTATAAATTAAGTCAAATTGCCTCCGAGTACAGTTCCTTCCTCGCCGGGGACGTCGTTTACGGCGTTGCAATGGACGCAGCCGACAATCTGTATGTCATGGTTAGAAATGGTGTCATATTTAAAGTGTCTCCCGATGGTGTTCGTGATCTTTATACCGATTTATCCATCAGCAAGGCCGAAGATTTGAAAGTCGGTCCGGGTGGGGACGTTTTTCTTACGGCCAAGGTTCGCGGTAATTCATATTTTTACAGGGTTCTTCCAGAAGCCAATGACCTTGAAGAATTGGGGAAAATTGCACCGCGTGCATTCAAATTTGACTACACTCCTGATCACAATATTTACTTTTCCGGTGATGAGTGCGGTGCTTATTTTGTTGACGAGAATTATAACTCAAAAAAGGTTGGCGGTTACGACAACTTTGATGTCCGTGCCGTTCGCGTTTACAATGGTTACCTTTACCTTTCGGCAGTTTACAATGGTTCAAATACCGATATTATTCCTGCCGGGATATATAAAAGTGAAATCCTGGCCGATGGTGAGCTGGGTCCGGTAGAAACCGTATTCGACTGGCGCAACGCCGGTGATTTTTCAGAGCTGGAACCGGGGCAAATTGCCATATCGGAGGATGGCGACATTGTCATCGGCACCGATTATACGGAGCCATTGCTGTACGTCCATTCCGATGGGACGGCAGAATCGCTGTATCCCGGATTATTGACGCCTTCGGCCATTCATGTTGTGTGGGGAAATGACGAATATCTATATTATTCCCGTGGAGATGAAGCAGGTGAATACGATGTCGGTCGTATTATAAAGGTAAGAATGGTGAAAAAGAGTGCTCCGTATTACGGAAGGAATAATTAAATAGCAATTTAATGCGTTCATATTTATCTCGTTCTCCAACTCTCCAAAAATCCGTCTGTTTGTTCAAGGGCGGATTTTTTTTTAGGTATTCACCCTGTTTCAATAAAAAAACAGTATTATTTGATACTCGCATAAATATTTATTAACTTGTTGTATCGATTGTTCTGTTCCCGGCGGAACGAATGAATATTATTAGAAAATGTCCGTACGGCTCCACACAACAGAACAACGAACTGGAGCAGAGTAACGAAACGAGCGGATTAACTCGAGCACGATACAATTATTCAGTCAATTTTTTTGAGGTGGACATGCTGCGTTATTACATTTTTGTTATTTTTTTGTTACCATTGATCCTGTTGGCGCAAAATTCTTTACAATATCTCTCCGCTACAACCGGCGCCGCCTGTCAGGTTGTGGAATATGACAACGGCTATTTATATACAGGCTGCGGTTCCACATTCCGTGTCTATCGTGTTTTCCAACGGGATTCACCGCCGTTTGATGATGTGTTTGAATACCGGTTTCGCTCCAGAATTAACGATATCTGTATTTTTAAAGGATGTCTTTATATATGCGCCAACCATGATGGGTTGTCAAAATGGGATTTAAACGACCCGGAACAACCGGTAAAAGTAGCGGAGTACATACCGGAAACAGACGATCTCGCCGTACATGAGGTGAATTTTTTTGGTGATTCTTTGATCGTTTCCGAAGAGGCACGCGTGAGCCTTTTTCGGGAAAAGCTGTCAGGGAATTCGGAAAGATTTGAGCCTATCGGTGTTCTCGAAATTCCGATGCAAAAAAGTCTTGTTTGCGGTGGTGCAATAAAGGGTTCGATGTTCGCTGCCATTGCCGGCATGGGTGGTGCCAGCGATGGTGTGTATATTTATGATCTCAAAAGCGGGGGTATGCTCTCATTTGTTCCGATCACTTTTTCGGATCCGGAGGATGCGTTCTTTGGGCTCAACAATAATCTATTACACATTCTCGGTGGTACAAGGTCTACGCACAATCCCTTTGATCCTCGCGGACTTTTTTGCAGTCTGGATGTCTCCGACCCAACAGTGCCCAAAATGGTTTACGCCGATACCCTGCGCGGCATGACCGGCGTGGCCATCGCTTCGCCGATGAATGGTGTAAACATCAATGATACACTATATGTCGCCACAACGGCAGCTCTGCGTCCGGAACAAAATATTCCGGATTGTGCTTATATCTATGTTTATGATGCCACAGATCCTTCTCATGTCAAACCCTTAACCTATTTGCCTGCCGGATTGTGGCACTTTGATGTGGACAAAGGTGGAAACAGATTATTTATCGCCTCCGAGTGGTACGGAATTAAAACGATTGATATTACGGATATTTACTCGCCCCTGGATTTAGGTAACACCTTAACAGGCGGATGGAACACCGGTGGAGACGTATATGAAAATACGCTTTTGGTGGCCAATGAAGGATACGGTTTTAAAAAATACGATATATCGGATCCTTTTTTTCCGCAACCGGTTGGTACAAGTACGAGAGGGACATTCTGTCAGGATTGTAAATTTTCCAGTGACGGCAATTATATTTTCGCGCAATACAGCACGGGTAAAGGATTCGTTGTGTATAATTCCCGTACATTACTTCCGGTTGATTCCCTGGATATTGTGCTCGGTGATGGTCCTATGCTGGTCTGGGAAAACAGGATTTTTTGCGTCTCAAACAATTTAGCCGGTGACAATCTGTATATTATCGATGTCTCACATCCCACTGCCGTTTCACTGGAAAAAACCGTTTCTCTGACAGTGAATGATTTTTTTGCTCGAGACAACAAACTATATATCGGAAATGACGACGGACTGTTCGTATATGACATATCGAATGGGAATTTTGAACTTTTGGCACAGATTAAGCTGACCTGGCTCAATTCAATAAAAAATATTGCGGTTTACAAAGACACGGTATTTACCTTTATAACAGGACTTGGTTTTGAAAAGCTGATTTGTTATGAGGGATTAAAAAATAACGGCAATTATAACTTAAGGCAATGGTATGAGGCCGAGTTGCCACATGGATTGCCTCAAAAAATGGTCGCGGACGAACATGGACTTTATCTGGCATATACGAAACACGGATTGTTTTCCTACGACAAAAAAACTATACGACAGACGGGATATATGCGGACGGGATTGGCTTTTAAGGGATTTTCTGACCGTTTCGGTGTACGGGAATTGTATTGCAGAAATGATCGTATTTATCTGGTCGAATATTTTGGTCAGACGAGTATTTATTCAATTGAAGGGAAAACGTCGGTAATGACTTATGGGGAAAAGTCTCGTTCGATACCGTCTGAGATTTTTCTATATCCTAATCCTGCCTCCCATTTTTTAAATATCCGGTGCAATATGCCTGTAAACTCGTTCCGCGTTTTAAATATACTCGGCCAGACCGTTTTAACGCGCAGCCTAACCGGAGCCTCACCATTTGTGCTGGAGACCCGGGGATTGCCCAATGGTGTTTATTGGATTCAGGTTACTACGCCGTTTTCTGTACTGTCAAAAAAAATGACTATTTCCAGATAAATTGCATGGAAAAACGGCAATTTGTCCGCTTTGAATGTTTGTTCTTTTTTAAAAAAACCTTATATTGCTATTCTCAAAAAATTGACTGATAAAAGAGGAAAAAAGATCGTGCGGTATTTTCAAAAGACAATATTCATTGTTTTATTTGTTTTTCTAAATATTGACCTTGCATATTCCCTGCATTTGGCTTTTTATTCCCGTAGTAACAAAAAGGCCGGGCAGAAACGGATTTATAGAACGCAAAAAATAAAGTCCGATCCCCCTGTGATCAACGGTAGGCTGGATGATGCGTGTTGGCAGGAGGGGGAATGGGCTGGCGACTATACACAACAAATTCCGGCAGAAGGCAAGCCCCCCAGTCAGGAAACGGCGTTAAAAATATTATATGACGAGCATTTCATTTATATTGCTATCCGGGCTTACGATACAGAACCGGAAAAAATCGACCGAAGACTCGGACGCCGTGATGGCTTTGATGGTGATATCGTCGGTGTCTGCTTTGACAGCTACTTTGACCACAGAACCGGATTCGAATTTGATTTGACCGCGGCCGGAGGAAAAATCGATCTTGTTTTAATGAATGAAGGCTGGGATACCAACTGGGACGCCGTATGGGACGGTAAAACAGCCTATGAGGATTCCGCCTGGACAGCTGAAATGAGAGTACCACTGAGTCAGCTGAGATATGCAGACAAGGAGCAGCACATATGGGGTTTGCATGCATGGCGCTGGATCAACCGGCATATGGAGGAAGATCAGTGGAATCTCATCCCCCGGGATACGCCGGGACGCATGTATGATATCGGCGAATTACACGGTTTAAAGAACTTGGCAAAATCACGCCATATCGAGCTATTACCATACATTCGTACCCGGTATATGTCCGGCAAGGAACAGCAAAATCCGTATACCAAGAGTTATGATTTAGCTGCTGGAATCGGTTTGGATGGGAAAATTGGTTTAAGTAGCGATTTTACAATGGATTTAACGATTAATCCTGATTTTGGCCAGGTGGAGGCTGATCCTTCTGTTTTAAATTTGACGGCTTTTGAGACGTTTTATGATGAAAAGCGTCCGTTTTTTCTGGAAGGCAAAAATATTTTGAATTTTTCCTTTGGTTCGGATCTGTTGTTTTATTCAAGGCGTATCGGTCATGCCCCGGGGTACTATCCCGCCCATGGAGAAAACGAATTTGTCGATATCCCTGATTACACGGCGATTTTGGGCGCAGTAAAAGTCACCGGAAAAAATTCTCATGGATTATCCCTGGGTGTTATTGAGAGTGTGACTTCTCAAGAGCATGCAAAAATACATTCACCTACAGGTCTTCGCAAAGTCACGGTTGAGCCGTTGACCAATTATTTTGTCGCCCGTCTCCAAAAGGACTACGATCGCGGAAATAGCTATATCGGCGGTATTATGACCTCTACATCCCGATTAATGAAAGACGAGCATCTGAGCAATCTTAATCGCCTTGCGTACTCCGGGGGAATCGATTTCAGACACCAGTGGAAAAAAAAGACGTATTACATTCAGGGTAAATTGATCGCCAGTTATATTTCCGGGGATACGGAAGCCATTCGTGACCTGCAATATTCATCCGCTCGATATTATCATCGGCCTGATGCGGAACATGTGGAACTCGACACTACAAAGACATCTCTATCGGGGCACGGCGGTGAATTTGAGATTGGAAAAGCCGCCAACGGAGAATGGCGGTTTTTTGAACGTTTAAACTGGCGTTCTCCGGGACTGGAACTGAACGATGTTGGATATTTACAAACGGCTGATAATATTTCAATGACAACATCCATTGGATATGTGGTCCCGGAACCCATCAGCATCTTTCGCAACTATGAAATTTTTGGCGAACATACCGCTGAATGGGATTTTTCAAACCAATATTTACATTCCATTTTTATGACCAGTTTTAATTGTGGATTCGTCAATAAATGGAGTTTCAGCACCAGTTTCCTCAGGATGACCCGGACTCTGGATACGCGCATTCTGAGAGGTGGCCCTGCAGTTTATACACAAGGTTTTTGGCACAATGATTATTCCATTCAAACAGACCATAGTCAAAAATTGAGTTTCGATTTTCGTTATCATTATCATATCTACGATGATAAAATTTCATATCTGAATGAAATTCAACCCGGAGTGAACATTAAATTGTCAAACTCTTTGTTATTTTCATCTGACCTCAACCTTTATCAACAGCGAGATATGCTATACTTTATTCCCAGCATCGAGCTGAACAATTCCACTGATTATCTGCTCGCTCAACTTGAACGTAAAACCGCCGGCATGACGTTTCGAATCGACTGGGCATTATCACCGGAGCTGACCATTCAATTTTATGGTAATCCTTATGTATCTGTTGGAAAATACAGCCGGTATAAAAAGGTTAAAAATCCGAGAGCGGAAAAATATCAAGAACTATATATCCTGCTGACGCCGGAACAAATGAAATACGATATGGAGACCAGAGTTTTTAACGTTGATGAAAATTTATCCGGAGAAACGGATTATATCATTAACAATCCTAATTTCAATTTTCGGGAATTTCGATCGAATCTTGTGCTTCGTTGGGAATATAAAACCGGTTCGATTTTTTATCTCGTATGGGCGCAGGGGCGGTCGGTATATGAACTTTCAGATAAATATTCGGCAGTTCAAAGTCTAAATTCTATTTACGACCTGGCACCAAATAATATTTTTCTTGTGAAATTTAATCACTGGTTTGCGATCTGACTCCTTTTTTTCGCGTAAAGTTATTAATAATAATGATTTGTTTATTGGTGTTTTTTGGGGGGTGACAAGTGTTTTATAATTGTTTATATTAGCATCGTCAATATCAAATAAATGTATCTTTTTGTATTACACATATATTATATGCTGCACATAAAGGAGAATTGTGAAAGAGATTATTTCTGGGAGGGGAATATTGAACGCCGCTTGGCAGTAGTAAATTACAGACATACCGGATAGAGCTCCCACTTGTCCGGTAAAAGAATGCCACTGCATAAAAGTCAGCTTTAGAGGAAAAAAGCTGGCTTTTTTTATTTTCATGCCAACTTTTTTAAATGTTTTGGTGTACTATAGACATAAGGATTCATTAAGGTTCAAGTTCTTAGATATATTTTATCAATGAAATGAGTCAGCTGTTACGGGAGGGGAATCTCGAACGCCACCAAGCGGTAGGCCATAATTACACCGGACATGTCTCCCACATGTTCGGTTCTAGAACTGCCACTGCATAAAAGCCAGCTTTATTGGACAAAAGGCTGGCTTTTTTTAAACTTTTGGGAAAACCCGGCAGTGGACTTGATGTTAAACAAAAAAACGAGACAGGGTTATAAAATTTTGAAAAAGAAATTTGGAATTCTCCTGTTCTTATCTTTATCTGTATTAAAAGTAAATGCAAGTACACCTTCGGCTATCGATAGTTTGGAGTCGGCGATCGGGATTTTGACCGGCACCCAAAAAATTGATGCGTTGCTTGAACTGGCCGATCACGTAGCTGATGACTCGGTTAAAAAAGCCGAGCAAATTTGCGGTCAAGCCCTTAAATTAGCTCGTGAATACAATGATTCACAAAAAATTATTAAATCCTTATCGTTATTGGCCTTAATACTTGAACACCAGGGTAATTATTCCTCGAGTATTGATCATCTCGAAGAGGCGCTTAGATTATGTGATAGGTATTATTATCCACGGGAAAAGATCAAAATCTATAGTCGGCTTGGAGAGACTTTTTCTATATTTGATGATATGGAAAATGCGACATATTACGGCAACAAAGCCGTAGAATTTGCAAAAGGTCTTAAAGATACCACGCTTTGGGTTGAAAGTATGATGGAATTGGGAATTATTTATAGTAATTTAAATGATTTGCCAAAAGCGTTGGTGGTCTTTGACGAGGTTATGCTTTTTGCGGAGAAATACGGTTCTGAAATTGTCCGCGCTCAACTTTTTCATGAAAGTGGTGTGATATATGCGCGCAGGGGCAATTTACAAAAAGGCCTCAAACTATCTCGAAAAGCGCTGGAAATAGCAAAAGACCAAAATCATTTACACGCCTTAACTTTTATCTATAGTGAAATGGGGGAAATGTATTATGAGGCGGATCAAGTGGACAGTGCGTCAAAATACTTTCAACTGTCTATTCATATTCCTGCCGAAAAACCGTTACTTCCACTGATAACATCACATCAACACCTGGCGGAAATTTTTGAAAAGGAAAATCTTGCTGAAAAATCTTTGTTTCATTACAAAAATTATACACAATACCGCGATAGCCTGTTTAGTCTGGAGTCACAGCGTAAAATTAATAATGTACAAAATAAGCAGGACCTAAAATTTCGCGAGATGGCCTTGGCACAGGAACGAGAAATTCGGCAGTATGTCATTGGCATATTTGCGATCATATTGATTTTTTTGGCGGCCTTGTTGCAGTATCAGATCCATTCTAAAAAGATGGCGGAAAAACTACGCGAGCAGGAGAGTATTATTTTTCATCAGGAAAAGAAGATGGTTGATGATAAAAATGAATATCTCGAGACGGTCCTTGAGCACCGAAGCCAGCAACTGACCTCAAAAACCATGGCAATCGCACAGAAACAAAAATTGCTTACGGAAATCCTGAACGAATTGGAGAAATTGTCGGATGCAGAAGAATCAAAAACACGGAAAATTGCCGACCGGTTGAGATTCCAAATTCGGCAGGAATTGGGACCGGATAACTGGTGGAATGAATTTGAAAAGTGGTTTACCGAAGTACATGCTGATTTTTTTAAAAACTGCATGGCAAAGTCCCCAGCTCTGACACCTCAGGAAATAAAAATTTGCGCCTTTGTAAAATTAAATCTGCGAAATAAGGAAATTGCTGATTTGTTGCACATACAGGAAAAGAGCGTTGAAACCCATCGTCTGAATATACGCAGAAAATTTCGTCTCAAACACGGTGAAAATTTGAATCATTTTATTGTCAGTATCTAACCTAATTCATTTTTTATGATAAAGGGCCGGAAGATGTTACAGGTGACTGAAACTCTCGTGGATATCTATTTTGTAAAAAAAGGGTGTACATTTTAATGGAATTTTAATTAATTTTTCATTACGCTTTCTAAGGAGTTATAATTTAATGATTTAAGTATTGGTGGTTTTTTAGGGTATTTTTTTAAGGTATTTTTCAAAACATTTTTCTATCTTTTATTGTATTATTAACGATGGCTGGAAAAGAAGAAAGTACGGGATTCAAAAACAAATCGAATGCAACAACTCTTGTCCCAACGGTAATGAGTTCAAACGGCCTCCTTCGGAAATGATTGCATCATTTTAAACACTTTTGCATTTTTAATCCCGAATAAAATTATCCCGGTTTGTCTTTATCTTTATAGATGTAAGAAGTTCCGGCTCCTTTATTTCTCTTCTGTCCAGTACTGGTGTTGTGGGGTGACAATTATACTTGAATAAAGTGTATTTTGTCTCTTTTAGGCAAACTCTAACAATATAATAACTTCTCATCACAGAGGTGTTGTTTACCGTCCAATACCGCCATATTGGGAGTTTCACCTTTAAGATGTGTTCGGGTCCAAATTTTTAACAAGAGGAGAGTCGTAAACGAAATTTGGGGAGGACCGCAATTAATTTGAATCGTTCTATCTTTGCGATTTGTTTTCGTTTTTTGTTTACAATCGCGCTTTTTCCTTTGCTGTACGCTTTATCAGTACCACGTGGGTACTATTCTAATGATCAAAAGAATGCCATAAATTCAACTGCTTTTTCATTTGATCGAGGGGACAGTGAACCACAGGTTGGGGCGTACTTTGGACCTCTGAATACTTTTACATCCAAAAACACATTGTATTTTATTGTCACTAACGAGAATGGTGTTGTTGGAACAAAAATCTCCTTTTCTCCATCAACATGGCTCGAAATCCCCTTGAACATTTATTCAAGGGGATTTTTTTACACTTTGAAAGGAGGTGA
>JAFGEC010000013.1 GCA_016931775.1 Candidatus Zhuqueibacterota bacterium
TAATTCCAGTTGTAATATTTTGTATATGTGCCGTATCAAGATATCTGTCTATGGCCCAGCAAGGAAAATTAATTGAATATCTTATTTTAGCACTCAATTAAGTTGACGCCAATGCGCCAGGCGGGATGGATCGGAAATAACGTTGCAAGCTGTGTTTGCACCACCCGGTTACTCACATATTACATTTTATGTATGACCTCAATTTCAGATGAGGCGGAAAATAGAAAATCAAATCCCGGGATTCTATACGATACTTTTAAAATATACTCCACACCTGTAAAGGGTCTTGTATTTTAGAAATTCATGCCGCAAAGTCCTAAACGAACCAAAAGCGGTTTTCGAATTGTTTGCATTTTATTTTGATTGTTTTTATATTCAGCAACAAGAGGTATAAAAAAATGTATAAATATTTATTATTATTACTTATTTCCACCGCAACCCTATCACAAACCGTGGTCCTGAATGAAATTATGTCCAACAATACTGCAACCATTGCGGATGATTTCGATGACTATTCGGACTGGATCGAAATTTATAATCCACAGAGCGCAGATGTCTGTTTAAAAGGTTTGTTTCTTTCGGACACGGATACCAACCCGGCCAAATGGCCTTTGCCCGATGTGATTCTCGGTCCGGGACAATATCTGCTGATATTTGCTTCCGACAGGAACCGTTCTCAAAGGATATTGTGGGATACAGTGATCGACCACGGTGATACGTTTCGATATTTTCCCGTTAATACTAAACCGCCGCAGAACTGGCGGTTGACGGGCTTTGATGATTCAAACTGGAACACGGGACCGAGTGGATTCGGTTACAGTGATGGTGATGACGCAACGGTTATCCCGCAAACATTGGCAATATTTATCAGAAAGTCTTTCCTTCTGGAACGACCGGACCATGTGGACACGGCACTCTTTCATATGGACTATGACGATGCTTTTGTGGCCTGGTTAAACGGGATTGAAATTGCCCGTGCCAATATCGGCGAAACCGGAGATTTTCCGAATTACGATCAACCAGCGGATATTTCACACGAAGCGCTGTTATACCAGGGAAATCCACCGGATTTATTTCCAATTAAAAACATTAAAAGCATCCTTAGGGAAGGCGAAAACGTATTGGCCGTGCAAGATCACAACATTGATCTGGGTTCATCCGATTTGACATGTCTGCCGTTTTTGACATTTGGTTTCGATGGAAAAACTGCCGTGACGGACAGGCATGTATCCGAATATTTATCCATCGCAAATACCTATTTTCACACCAATTTTAAAATTAAATCAGCAGGAGAACCTCTCTACCTGTTCGATTCAGGCGGAGGAATCATCGACAGCGCTGCTGCTGTTTTCCTGCCGCAAGACATTTCTTATTCGCGCTTTCCCGATGGCGCGGACAATTGGATTGTTACGGCCGTACCGACACCCGAATCACCGAATTCGAATTCACCGGTTGAAGGTTTTTCCGATCCGCCGGTTTTTTCACATCATCCCGGATATTACGACTCCCAGATATCGCTGGAAATGTCCTCGAACAGTAAAATTTATTACACAACAGACGGTTCAGAACCGACTCAGGATTCAAAACAGTATTCAGGCCCGATTACAGTGAACAAAACTTCGGTTATCCGGGCGCGAACCATCGATGCGGATTATTTACCCAGTGAAGTGGTCACGGCGACTTTTATCCTTAACGACCCCAGCACTTTGCCGGTTATATGCCTGACCACGGACCCGGACAACCTATGGGACAACGAGACGGGAATTTTTGCCAGAGGGGATTTCGCCGAATCCAGTTATCCGTATTTTGGTGCCAATTTTTGGCAGGATTGGGAGAGACCCGTTCATGTGGAATTCCGGGAACCGGACGGCACACCGGGATTCTTTATGAACGCCGGAATAAAAGTATTCGGCGGCTGGTCCCGCGGACGGGATCAAAAATCGGTTTCAATTTTTGCCCGCGCCAAATATGGCACCGGAAAGATCGATTACCGGCTTTTTCCCAACCTGAACCTCAATTCTTTTGAAGCGTTTATCCTGCGGAACTCTGGTAATGACTGGTCAGACACCATGTTTCGCGATGCTTTTATGCAAGAATTGACACGAAAGAAAATGGACATCGATATTATGGCCTACCGGCCCGCACGTATATACTTAAACGGTGAATACTGGGGCATTCTGAATATTCGCGAGAAAATCAACGAACACTTTATCGCCTCCCACCATCCGTTTCAGGCGGAACAAATCGAAATTACCGAACAACAAGGCTATTCCAGCACGGCTTTTCGGGAATTTTTTGACTATATTGAAACTCACGATCTGAGGAACCGCGATAATTATCAACACGTATGCCGTATGATGGATATGGAAAATTTCCTGCATTACCAAATTGCACAAATATATTATTCCAACACAGACTGGCCCGGCAACAATATAAAATTCTGGCGGCCGGACGTCCCTTACGGACGGTGGCGCTGGATTATGTTTGACACCGATTTCGGCTTCGCCCATGTGAATACCTATTCCCACAATACATTGAGTTTTGCCACGGAAACGAACGGCCCGGACTGGCCCAATCCACCCTGGTCGACACTGATTCTCAGAAAACTGCTGCAGAACGAAACGTTCCGCCGGCTTTTTATCAACACATTTGCCGATCATATCAACACGACTTTTCAACCGGAACATTTAAAAGAACTGATCGATGTTTTTAAAAGCGGGATCGAAGATGAAATATACCGTCACCGTGACAGGTGGCCGGGTTCCGCAGGAAATTGGAATTCCGAGATCGCTAACATGAAGACATATGCAGAACACCGGCCGGATTTGATGTGGAATCATTTAAGGGCTTATTTCCATCTGGCTGAAAGGGTCAATGTGACCCTATCAGCAGTTCATGGCACGATTCGGATCAACACGATTCTCCCTCCAAATCTCCCATGGACCGGTGAGTATTTTAAAGACATACCCGTCACTCTTCAGGCAATACCCGATCCGGGATACGAATTCACCGGATGGTCAGAGCCGGATTTTCCGGATACGACCAACATCAATATATTCCTGTACAATGACAGGAAGATCACTGCATTTTTTAAAAGTTCCGACAACAGCCCATTCATCGTGATCAACGAAATCAATTATAACGCAAATTTTTATTACGAGTCGGTAGACTGGGTCGAATTTTTCAACAATTCCACATCATCGATAGACCTGAGTGGATGGACCTTCAGGGATCAGTCGGACAGCAATTCTTATTCTTTTCCGGCAAATTCGATTATCACACCGTTCGATTTTTATATCGTTTGCAGGGATACCTCGATCTTTTCCCGCCTCTACCCGGATGTGCAAAACGTTAAGGGAAATTTTTCATTCGGACTCAGCAGCAACGGTGATGCCATCCGGCTTTTCAACAATACAGGGCTGCTGGTTGATTCAGTGTTTTATCAAAGTTACGAGCCATGGCCGACCGCAGCCAACGGGGCGGGATATTCACTGGAACTGATGCATCCCGCGTCCGACAACACTCAGCCCGGCAACTGGCAGGCCAGTACCATCCCGGGCGGCTCACCGGGTGTTTCCAATACAACCAGAACGGATGTTCAGGATAGCTATGATAGAACTGTTGACGGTTTTTCTCTCTATCCGGTATTTCCCAATCCTTTCAATGATCAGACCAACATTAGAATAGACGTTCCCAAACAGGGCCATGTAAGGATGGAAATATTTAACACAACAGGGCAATCCGTTCAAGTACTACAAGACGGAATATTGAATTCAGGCACTTTTTCCATTAAATGGCAGGCGACATTACCGTCCGGGCTTTATTTTTGCGTCATTAACTATGAAAATAAAACAAAACGCCAAACACTGACAAGGAAAATGATTCTACTCCGCTAACATTTCGAGCAGGGTTTTTTAAGTGTTGTTGACACATTAAAACATGCTCTTTGTCGGTACTCAAAGCAAAACGACAGGATCCATTTTTTACATTGCAGCCTGTACTTGACATAAAATCAATATTTTTAACTAACGAAGCAAACGGAGCATCCATGCAATTATACTACTTTTCCAACGAACGAATTCCCGGACGCCTTGCATGCACGGTCCAACAGATTAATATGTGCGAATGTTTTGCCAATGCGGGTCTGGAGGTACGATTTATAAACCCGTATTATTTTAAAACACACAAAATCACAAAAGACGGCGTTTATGATTATTACTCGGTCAAAAAAAACTTTAAAATTATTACCCTCCCAAGCCTGCTCAGTTTAAGTAAATCCGCTATTCCGCAACAAAAACAAAAATTCAGTATTCCCTTTATCGGCGGCGCGTCGTTGATGGCATCTACATGGATGTATTTCGGTACACTGTTTTTCTCCGGAAGACTCAGAAAACCCACCGTGATATATTCCCGCAACATCAATGCGGCAATCATCTTTCTGCGCATGAAACAAAAATATCCGGCCCGGTTTAAAAATTTATCTGTTTTTATCGAGGTACACGGCTTTACGCAAAAGCCGAAAAAATTCCTGCATGCCCTTTTTAATCATGCCGACGGATTGATCTGTATAACCGAGGCGATAAAAAAAGAACTGGAGGAAAAACATCATATCGATCCGGCCAGAATTCTCGTTGCGCACGACGGAGTCAAAAGTAACAGGTTGAAGAGCCAAATTGAACGTAATGTTGCCCGCGAAAAAATCAAGCAGCCTGTTAAATCACGGATGGTTCTATATACGGGTGACATTTTGCCCGGCAAGGGCGTTGAAATATTCATCCAGGCAGCTCAACAATTTAAGCGGGACACACTTTTTGTGCTCGTAGGCAGTACACCGGAAAAAATTGCCCGGCTTCAAGAATCCATACCACCCGGCAAGGGGCAGAATATACTGTTTACCGGTTATGTTGAACCCTCCTTGGTGCCCTTTTATCAGTCGGCGGCCGACGTTCTCGTTCTGCCGAATACCAGACAAGGACTCTACTGGAAGTATACCTCACCGCTAAAACTGTTCGAATATATGGCCTCGGGCCGACCCATTGTTGCGACGGATTTGGAAAATTTTCGTGAGGTACTGAAAAACCGGGAAAATGCTTTATTGGTGGAACCCGGTGACGTAAACAAAATGACCGGCGCTATTTCTGAACTTCTTGACAACACCAAACTGGCACAAAAAATCAGCAAACAGGCATTAAAAGATGTGGAACAATACAGCTGGGATAATCGGGCGAAAAATATTATTTCATTTATCCGGTCACGCAGGGCATAGATCGAACAATGACTGATGACAGCGGGGATTCAATACTGCCTGACAAAAGTTATTGCGTGTTTACTAACATTTTCGTAAAATAATACATCGTTTGATCCATTTTGAACATTTTTTCAACTCGATCCGTTTAATCAACGTAAGGAATAATATGAAACAAAGTGTTGAAAATATCCGGATTTTATTGGTGAGTGGTGGATTCAAGATACTGATGGTATTCATAGGGACAATCCTGGTCCTCATGGTGGTTAATTTTTCCGCACACCAAATCACCATGCGATTGAGCCGACTTAAACTCAAACAGGATAGCGAAAAACGTGTAAAAACGATCATATCCGTCGCCCGTCAATCCATCAATATTTTGACGGTTATTATCGCCATTATTACCGCATTGGGTATTCTGGATATCGATATTGCTCCCATTTTGACCGCTGCAGGAATTGCCGGCGTGGCGCTCGGTTTCGGTGCCCAGAGTCTTGTCAAGGACATCATCTCCGGATTTTTCATTCTCTTGGATGACCAAATTCGCGTCGGGGACGTGGTAGAAGTTGCCGGTAAAGCAGGAGTTGTTGAAAAAATTAACCTGCGCCAGGTGGTCCTTCGCGATCTTGAAGGCTGTGTACATTATATACACAACAGCGCAATTGAAGTCATTACCAACAAAACCCAAAAATTTTCCTTTGCCGTTTTCGACATCAATATCGCGTACAGAGAAAATGTCGAAAGGGTTATTGGTATTTTGGAACAGATCAGTGTTTTTTTGCGGCAGGACGAAAACTTTCAAAAGGATATTATGGAAGACATTGAAGTTTTCGGACTGGACCAATTTGCCGATTCCGCTATTGTGATCAAGGCGCGTATTAAAACAAAACCCGGTTCGCAGTGGAAGGTTCGCCGAGAATTTAACAAAAGAGTAAAAGCCACTTTTGACCGGGAAAATATCGAAATACCATTTCCCCATCTCAAACTTTACCTGAGCGATGACGCTTCCGCCCAAATAACACAAACCGGTAAACGGCAAACCAATCCATCTCAGGTTAAAAAATAAAAAACGGCTGACGGCAGATGAAAAACGTGATACGACTTTTATTCCTGCTCTTTCCTTCATTTATCATGCACGCACAGGAAGGATATGATCTTGTCAAAATCGCTTTTACCGGCAATCAAACCCTGCCTTCTCGAATCTTGCACAAACAAATTGTCATGCAAAATCCGCATAATTTTTACGGCTTGTTATTTTGGAAAAAGCCGTTCCGGTTCAGCCAGGACATCCTGGAAAAGGACATAAAAAGACTTGAAACATTTTACCGGACCGAGGGCTTTTTAAGCACTCAAATTTCCACTGAATTAATACCGGGTAAAGAAAAAATCAAGGTTTTCTTGCATATCACCGAGGGACGGCCGGTTTTTATCAAAAATGCAAAATTCAATTTTATCGGTGATTCAACCGATCACGAATTTGAGCAAAAAATTAAAAAAAAATTATTAGCCAAAAAAAATGACAGATTCAGAGATCAGAACATCAGAGCCGACAGGATCACAATAATCGGTGAATTTGTCAATTCCGGATTTCCCAGAGCCGATGTACAAATAGATCTGCGGATAGATGAAAACAAAGATTCTGCAGAAGTGATTTTTCCCATTTCCCCGGGTCCGTTATGTAAATTCGGCAAAATCGATGTATTTGGAGAGAGCAGAACACCGGCATTATTCATTAAGGAACGGGTTTTATTTCGTGAGGGTGATGTATTCAGCCGGAAACTTGTCGAAGAATCACAGCGCGATATTTACCAGCTCTACCTTTTCGAATATGTCAATATCCGGGTTCTTTTGGACGAACACCCTACGGAACTGCCGGTTCATGTTCAAGTAAAAGACGCACCGCGGTTCACGGCCAAGTTCGGGGCGGGATACGGCAAAGAAGATCGAATCAGGATTTTTTCAGAGTTGCGGCGTATCCGTTTTCTGGGGGGAACGCGGCGATTGCAACTCTATGCCAAACATTCATGGCTCGAACCCTGGCATGTTAATGCAAAAATAATCCAGCCGGGTTTTTTAAAACCTGAAATCCATTTGACGCTGAATCCCTTTTATAAGCGTGAAAGAGAACCCGCATACACCATCGACCGGACAGGCAATAACATCATATTACAAAACCAGTTTAGTAAAATTACCGAAATGCATTTATCATATGCCGTAGAACGTAACCGGCTCTATGATGTTTTACCGGATCCTCGCCAAATGGAGAACTTGACCTTGTACAACAAATCGGCTGTGCGCTTGGGACTGACAAGGGACAGCTCATTTCCGGCGTTTTCTCCTGAGCGAGGAGGGTTTACTGCCCTTAATTTCACCTATGCCGGCGTGGGCTTCGAAAGCGATTTTCATTTTTTGCAGGTATTGACTGAATACCGTAAGTTTATTGGTCTTGCCGATCAATATACGCTTGCTCTCAAGCTCAAGCTGGGTTCCATGACGCCGTTAAAAAATGATAAATTCACTCCGATTGAAGAACGGTTTTACGCCGGCGGCAGTAATTCCATCCGCGGATGGGCACGGTCCAGAGTCGGCCCGAAAAGTGACGGGGGCGATCCCATCGGCGGCGACAGTATCTTTGAGGGCTCAACGGAGATCCGGTTTCCGATTTACAAATATCTTTCCGGTGTTACTTTTTTTGATTTCGGCAACGTATGGCCCAAATCCCTCACGTTTGATGTGAAAGATTTGAAATACGCCGCCGGTTTGGGTTTACGGTATAAAACGGCCATAGGCCCGGTTCGTCTGGATGTGGGGGTTCCGGTTTTTGAAGGCATGAAAAATTTTCAAATTCATATTAGTGTGGGACAGGCGTTTTAAATGAAAAGACGTTGGCTAAAATATTCACTTTTGCTGTGTTTAACAATACTCATCCTGGCGGTTTCGTTCACCCAAACAGGCTCCTTCAAAAACATGCTTAAAACACAGCTGCTGGGTCTGCTGGCACAAAATCTCAAAGCAGAGGTTACAATTTCACGGTTATCCGGAAATGTGCTGAGCAATTTTTCCGTCCACGGTCTTTTAATACGTGACAGCCGTGGAGACACGACAGCATATATACCTTTATTTACTGTTGGTTTTTCTCCACTCGATTTATTGAAAAAACGTATCGTCGTGCAGGTTTTACAAATTCAAAATCCGATTTTTCACTTTTCTCAATATCCGGACAGCAGCTGGAATGTGCAGCATCTGGTACCCCGGTCAACCGGACCGGCTGATACAACCCAAAAACCCATCAGCTGGCAAATTTACCTTCCGGATATTCAATTTAAAGACGTAAAGGTCTATTTTCACCCTTTGACAAAATCCAGTGTAATTCCGGATCGTATTACGGGTTTAAACGCAAACGTTTCCGTGCAAACAAAAAACCAGACAATCGGGGTTTTTTTAAAAAGGTTTTACCTTACGTCCCAAAATCCGGATTTTGTCGTTCAACAATTACAAGGAGATTTATCCATCGCGGAAAATCGTCTGGTGATTTCAGGCCTATCCATGGATACCGGACAGAGCAATATCACCGGCAATGTGGAAATGGACACAAAATCCCCTTCGATCAGGATAATGTTGACCAGCGAACGTTTGCAACTGGAGGAATTCGGATCCTTCCTTTCACTTCCGCTGCACGGCGAGTTAAAAATGAACACCGATGTTTTTATTCGAAAGGACTCGCTGGATGTAAAGCTCGATTTAGCCAGCGGTGACCAGACAGTTTCAATCGCCGGAATCATAATAACGGATTCTGTAGTTCCGTTTGTTGCACTCAAAATGGACATGGTCGACTTTAATCCCTTGTCCTTTTATGGTGAGGCCGTGCAGAACCTGTCGCTGAACGGTACCATGTCCGTTAGCGGCAGATCTTCCACTAAAAATCCTGACTTGATGTGTCAAATGGATTTGATCAACAGCCGTATAATCCAAAAGATCGACTCACTGCATATCAAAGCAGCTGTCAGTAAAGTTTGGGATATCGGACTCGAAATCAAAGACAGTAGGGGCGAGGTTTCAGCAGCGTGTCAAATTGCACAGCCGACAACTTTGCCGCAATTCAACATGACGGCACATATTAAAAATATCGATCTGGCGTCCGTTTCCGGACTCGACCTGGAATCCCAGATCCAATCCACTGTCAAGCTAAATGGACGCTTATCGCCGGGAAATCGGCCCTCCGGATATTTTTCGATATCTTGCCCTCCGATATCAATCGGCCATGTTACCCTTGATACGCTGTATACATCCGGACAATTTTCCACGAGCGGTTATCAAATCGACTCACTGGTACTGAAGCAAAAAGCCGGAAATGTGGTTTTCAGGGGATATGGAAATTATGGACGGCATCACGATTTGTCTTATTTCATCTCGCTGAACAGCGCAGGAAAATTCCCCATTTTGGACTCCCTGTTGGCCAGAGGAACGTTAAAAGGTACTCTGGCGACCCGGCCTGATTTTTTGGCGCTGACCTGTAATCTTTCCCTACACGATCTTCAATATGCCGGCCAGAAAGCCGACACCGTTCTTGGAAACCTGAATCTGGAACAAACAGCAGGAGAATTACAAGGAGTATTGAAGGGAGAAATAATAAAGCTAACATCCATTGATACGGTACGAACAATCGCAATTAACTCCCGGTTAGAAAACAAAAACCTGGACGCAGACATTTTTATCGACAAGCAGGACAGTGTCTTCTGCCATGTGCTCTCGAAAATCGAGCTGGATTCGCTTATCCGCATTCAGATTCCTCACATAAAATTCGGTTTTAACGGTCGACATTGGACCGGTCGCGATTTACGATTGAGATATGATACTGGGAAAACGGCCGTACATTTCGACGAAATAAAACTTTTATCCGATGGCGGAACGGTACGACTGTCCGGTACCTATCAACCGCCGTATTTTAACGACATCCAAAGCCGTACCGAACTCTTGTTGGAAAATCTCGATTTTATTCTGCCCGGCATAGAAGGCAAGTTGACTGCAAATTTTATGCTGAATGGAAATCAACAGAATCCATTTTTTTCCGGTGAGATATCCGTTGACATGGGCCGGTATCGTGAATTTTCACTTCAAAAAATGACGTCGCATTTTAATATTCAAGACAGCCTGATGACATGGTACGCCAGACTTGGCATCGATACGGGGCAATTCCTCAACGCCGACGGGCAGTTTATCCTGCACAATACGGGAAATAGCTGGATCATCGATAAAACAGCACCCTTCGATCTAAATGTAGAATCCAGTGGATTGGACCTCAGCATGGCATCCTCTTTTGTCGATCAGATATCCCGGCCGTCGGGAGGTTTGGTGTGCCGGATCGAGCTGTCAAACACACTCGAACAGCCGTATATGTGGGGTAATGTGCAGCTTGTTGACGGCTCTTTTGAGGTACCGGAATTGAGCAGCCGTTTTTCCAGAATAAATATGAATATCAATATGGAACGGGAGAACATTGTGCTTTCGCGGCTTGACATCAGTTCAGGAAAAGGTACGGCGAAAATAGACGGCGTCGCAAAATTTGAAAATGGTGAAATTCAAGATGTAAATCTCAAACTTTTATGTGATAATTTTGAACCGGTTAACAATCGCGAACTGGAATTAAAAATGAACAGTCATGTTGAATTGTCCGGCTCCGCTGATTCTCCGCGATTTTCCGGTCGTATTGATATCGTTCGTTCAAAATTATATTTACAAGAGTTCCTGAAAACAGCGAACAGAGAACCTGAGCCGCTGCTGATAGCGACAAACACCGATACGCTGCGTACCACTAGAAGGCTCACACTGGCACACCGATGGCTAGAGAATTTACGCGGCAATTTACGTCTTGTTATCCCCAGAAATACGTGGCTGAAAAGTCCTGATATGAATCTGGAAATTGCCGGCGAACTTGATCTGTACAAGGCTGAGGGCAATTTTGATATATTTGGCACCGTCAGAGTATTACGCGGAACCTACAGCATGTACGGAAAACGATTTGATGTGGTCAATGGCAGTCTTTTATTCAATGGCGGAGAAATAAATCCTGATATCGACCTTCAGGTGAAGCATATTTTTAGAGGCTTGGATCGAACCAAAAATCAGCTTTTGTTGACCATTAGCGGAACAGCTGCCGAACCGGTTTTAAATTTCAAGTTAAACGATACACCTGTAGCCGAAGCGGATGCATTGTCTTATTTGTTATTTGGACAAAGTATAGCCAATCTGTCCGGTAGTGACAGATCAAAAATCGCTGATCAGGGTGATCAATCTACCACCAGCACAGTACAAAACTTTTTAACCAATCAACTCTCTCAGCAAATATCCCAACAACTCGGTCAAACATTAAACCTGGATATGATCGAAATCTCGGGCGACACAGATCTGAGGAATGCGGCTATTACGGTCGGCAAGTACATTACCAACAACTGGTTTGTCAGCTATCAAAAAGAGTTCACCAGCGAACGCGCCAACGAAGTTGTGCCGGCTCAGGTGACACTGGAATATGAAGTGAGCCGTAATTTATTCCTGCAAGCGATTCAGGGCAGTGAGGAAGCAACGGGATTTGACGTAATTTGGAAAATTGAAAAATATTAACACAAATTTTCCTTGACATTGATAGTCAAATACATTAGATTTATACAGTAGTCATTTAAGTACCGGGAAACACCCATAGGTACAACTCGATTTCAAACCACCTATATTATTAAAATTTGAATTTTTCATGTAAAGGCCGGGTGCCTCCCCTCGAGTACTGGTTGACCCCCCTAGACTAGTATTCAAGGCATCCGGCTTTTTTTTATAAATATTTGAGAATACCGTCCAGCACGGATACGGATGCTGTTGATAACAGGTCCAAATCCATCCAGAGAATCCGTTCATCACGTTTAAACCACGTCAACTGTCTTTTTGCGTAGCGTCGGGTATTCTGTTTTATTTTGCCGACCATCTCGTGATATTCCAATTTTCCTTCAAGATAAGCAAACACTTCGGTGTATCCTACCGTTCGAAGGGCATTTAAATCAGGTCCCCATCCCCTATCCTTTAACGCCTGGACCTCGTATACAAGACCGGACCGGATCATTCGATCCACCCGTTGTTCGATTCTTTCATATAATCGTTGCCGATTCCGATTCAAGCCGAAAAACAACGGTGTAAATCCGGCCGGCTGGAGGGTGTCTTTTTGATATTCTGAAATGGGCCGGCCAGATATTTCAAAAACCTCGATAGCGCGCACGATACGTTGCAGGTCATTTTTTTGCAATCTTTCCGCCGTCACCGGATCGACTTTTCGCAAATACGCCAAAACAAAAGGTGTGCCATTCTGCTGGGCAATATAGTGCCAATGTTTTTTAACCTCAGGATCTGAAATCCTCGGAGCAAAAAGTCCATCTACCAGTGCCTGAATGTAAAAACCGGACCCGCCCACAACCAGCGCCGTCCGCCCACCGGCATGGATTTTTTTAATACGAACACGTGCCTCACGTCCGTACTCTCCGGCGCTAAAATATTGATCCGGTGTTCGAATATCGATAAAATGATGGGGAAAATTCTCCAACTCTTTGCTTGTTGGTTTGGCCGTACCAATGTCCATATACTTGTAGATTTGGCGGGAATCGGCGGAAACGATCTCGGCATCGATTTTCTGTGCCAGTTGCAGCACCAACTCGGTTTTGCCCACAGCTGTGGGACCGACAATAATGGGAACTTTATTTACGTTCAAATCTTTTGTCAAGTTCATCAGTTGAAATAGTGATCATGGCCGGACGCCCGTGGGGACAAAAATAGGGATTTTCGCTGGCGAAGAGCAGCGCCAAAAGCTCGTTCATCTCACCCAAAGTCAACTTTTGGCCCGTCATTATCGCTGACCGGCAAGCATAACTTTTTGCCACCCGCTCCTGAACGTCAACTTCGCTGCCGGGATTTTTCTTGTATTCATCCAAAATATTAACCAACGCCTTGTCTTCTTCTCCGATCCTTAATCCCGACGGCACGCCCTCCACAACAACCGTTCCGCCCCCAAATCCTTTAATCATAAAACCCAGTTTCGTCAGAAACGGTAAAATATCCATTAAATAGTTATAGTCTTCACCCGACAATTCGATCGTGTGTGGAAATAAAAGTTGCTGTGATGCGGCGGCCGTCGTTTTAAAGTGCTGTTTTGCTTTTTCATACAGAATCCGTTCATGTGCGGCATGCTGGTCGACAATCACCAGGCCGCTCTTAATATGCGACAGGATGTATTTTTGATGCAGCTGCCACACCGGCGGAGCTTCCATTTGCTGCTTTAGTGGTCTTACCTCATTCTGTATCGGTTCCGGGGTGGTGCCCGACGGCACGAGTGTTTTTTCTTCGTGTTGGTGAGGTGGGGTATCGAAGGAAAAACTGGTCTGTTGAACGGAATAAAATTCTGCCTGTTTGCGAAAGCGTTCAGCTAGATTTTCAACCGATTGCCCTCTGGAACCGCCGACTTCGGGAATGACACGGTCACTCAACAAAGCTCGCTTGATCGCCGCCCGAACCAGAGAATAAACCATATGCTGATCCGCAAACTTGACCTCACTTTTGGTTGGATGCACATTCACATCGACGCGTTCCGGATCAATATGAACGAACAACACAAATAACGGAAACATCCCGCGTGGAATCGACTCGCCGTACCCGGCAAAAACCGCCGCCGGTATGGTGCGGTCGTTAATATATCGTTTATTCACAAAAATATATTGATCATTACGCGATTTCCGCATGGCATCAAAATTACCCACATATCCTGAAATGGTCCCCAGCGCGTTATCGTCGTGTACCGGAATAAGATTATCCCGTATTCTGGAGCCCAGCACATCCACGATACGCGGTTGCAATTCGGCCGGTTTGAGTAAAAACACCTGACTATCGTCGTTGATCAGTTCAAAGGCGATACCGGGATAACACAAGGTAAAACGGTTGAGCGTGCTGAGAATATGCCGGTATTCAGTTGAAGCGGATCGTAAAAATTTGCGCCGCGCCGGTGTATTGTAAAAAATATTACGCACCGAAATAGTGGTACCGGGATTACCGCCGGTATGGCCCGCTTTTTGGATAATCCCGCCTTCTATGTTTAATTGCGTTCCTTCGATGCTGTCCCGGGGCACGGTCTTTATTTCCATTTGGGAAACCGATGCAATACTGGATAACGCTTCTCCACGAAAACCCAGGGTGGTGATCCGTTCTATATCCCGCAAGGTTCTCACTTTAGAGGTTGCGTGCCGCTGTAAAGACATGATGGCGTCTTTTTCCTGCATTCCACAGCCGTTATCCACCACCTGCAAAAGTACACGTCCGCCATCCCGGACAACAATAGTTATCTGATCGGCCCCGGCGTCGATGGCATTTTCGACCAGCTCTTTAATCACTGATGAAGGCCGATCGATAACCTCTCCTGCGGCGATTTTATTGATCAGATTTTCTGACAGTACCTTAATTTTCGGCTCAATTGCCTTTTCCATATCCCATCAATTCCAACTTTTGCGATCTGTTGTTATTGAACGAAAACCATTTTCCCGGTTTGAGTAAAAGTTCCAGCCTGTAAATTATAAAAATACACACCCGATGGCAAATCCGGCGTAAACGTCGTTTTAAATTCTCCCGGCGGCAAATTTTTATCGACCAACGTTTGAACCAGGCGGCCCGAAATATCATACACACGCAGCCGGACTCTGCCGGATTTTTCCACAGCAAAGGGAATAATTGTCTGTGGATTAAAGGGATTGGGATAATTTTGATCCAGGCGGTACCGGTAGCGCGGACCTAATAAAACGGACACGGCAGCGCCATCAAAAAAATTTACCTGACCGCTGCAAAACGTCACATCCAACACAGCCTGTCCCAACGGAGATGACAATACGGGATTCCCGATAAAATCGACGGGCAAGGTGGTATCGGACAAAACCGGATCGATGCGGCAAAAAAGTTCTAAAAACTTGTCCGGTCCGGGAATTATTTTTTGCGCAGAATGATGAAAAACAATGACCTTGTTTTCCCAGGTTTCCACCGCAAGACCGCTGTAATGGTTGGACATTTGGACAGAATCAACGGTTAAAAAACCATGGCCGTCGACTTGAAATTGCAGTCCGGACACGGGCGAATTTTGCTCGAGGAAAACAGGTAAACGCAAACGATCGACTGAATTCGCAGCGGAAATTGAACCGATTTGCAGAACCGATTGGGGGTATACAATTGAAAAAAATCCGAAAAAAAATAACAGTGGAAATACCTTTGACCGTATTGTTCCTGTAATTTTTTTGTCTATGGATTTATAAAAGTTTGAAAAATATAAAAACATCAAGCTATCTCAAATATAACATTTTTTGTACGTACGACGCATTTTGTGTATTCATTTTCACCCAATAGATTCCACTGGGCATATTTATACCGTATGAATCCCTGCCGTCCCAAAAGATAGAATAGTCACCGGGTAATACTTTCTCAGCCACTAGAATTTTAATTTTTTGCCCCAGCGTATTGTAAACAGCGATCTCTACATAATCCTCCCGTGCTACCCGGTATTCAAGTTGCGTTCCGGAGTTAAAAGGATTGGGGAAATTGGGCGATAACGAAAATCTATCAGCAACCGCAGGTCGCTGTTTATCCACAACAGAATCCAGTCCGTAATAAACCAGAAACTGCAGATCATCCAGATACCAACCCGAGGCTGTTCCATCGTTATCGCTGCCGAAAAAAAACGCCAGTTGAACCGAATGACCGATATAATCCTTTAAATTGATGCGTACCTTCTGCCAGGCTTGTCCGTCCCCGCCGAAACCGGGCTCATTGCCGAGAATGTCGTTTTGCAAGAAAAAGGCAACGTTATAGCCGCGCTCCGGAACCACCACTTGAAATGGGCCTCCATCCACGGAAACTTTTATATTGCCGCCGTCAACAATATCACTTGCTCTGGTTTCGGTTTCATACCAGTGCATACACTGAAACGCCGCGTGCCCGAGATCCGGACTTAGAGGTACAACGGGTAGATACAGATAAGAAGTGGTATTATTTGAATAATCACCATTCAATTTCGTCGCCCATAATTTCTGCCCGGAGAAAGCCAGCTGCGGTCCTGACTGCGGTATACCCCATTCCCAGTCACCGGGATTTCCGGTCGTACAGACCGCATCCGTTTCAAAATCATAAAAAGACAAGGTGGTATATACGCCGAAAAAATACCAGCCTTCAGCAGGAGCGGCGGTTATATTTGCCAGCGCACTGATATCCCGGGCCCAAATTCGGTATTGAACGGAATCTCCTTCAACCAGCCGCAAGCTGTCTTCATGGAGAGTATACGTATAATTATCACCCTCTAACTGGCCGCCAAAGTACCGGCTGGGTCCACCATTGACACGGAGCTCCAGCCAGGTAGAATCGATTCCGAGATTGTCGGAGACTTCGGCTGTAAAAACCGGCGTTTGAGAGGGAGAAAGAAACGATAATGGCTTATGCCTGATAAACGGCCCCTGCCGATCAAACGCCACCTGGAAAGAATCCACAGCCATGGGTGCACCTCTGGGAGACGATCCGGTTCTGCCCCGCTCATCTGAAGCCGATATATAATAATAGACCTTCCCCTCCAGACGTTCACCGGGAATATCTGCCCGGTAAGTGCCGTCACCCAAATCGGGCTGCAACAATTCGGAAGTAAAGGGTCCGGATTTATCCATCGTATAAAACACTTTAAACGTCGTCTCATCCAGCGGACTATTTTCCGTCAGCAGAACCGGCTTTTTGATGGTTGCAAATACGCTGTAAAAATTTAGTCTGTTTTCACTGTCTTCAATCCGGGTATGCCCGACGATCGGTTCCTCACCTGCCGCCCAGGCCATATACAGGTTGGGGCCCAGATTCTCCATTATCTGGGATACAATGACAGATGTATCCGGCCAAAACCGTCCTTCCTGAATTGATCCGACCTCCGGTGTAAACGCAAACACACCCTTTTCAGCATAAAGCCAATCATCGGTATCGCCATTGGTCGAATAAATAGCGCCGCTGGCAAAGTTGCCGGGATAATAACCGTTATATGCCGTACAACTGTCGGCTAATGTGCGAAAAGCGGTTAAATCAGGTTCCGGCGGATCGACACGGGCATATCCGAAAGGATACAGCAACAACCGGCTGTAACTGTGGTAAAACAGGCTGATGATAAAATGACGTCCATTAACAAAATCCCGAATAGCCTGGGCTTCAGGCTCTGAAAATGCAAAAGTGCCTCGGTAGGTTTCATCACTCCCGAAAGGACTGGAGCCGGAATTATCATAACCCCACATATAACCGAAATTCCGATTTAAATCGACACCGTCATAGCGGGGATCAAAGACCACGTTCAAATCGTTATCCCTTTTGTTTTTACGCCACCAGATCGGATCCAGATAGTCGATATAGGTGGTCACGGCCTCATAATGACCGGTTAACACACGGGTATGTCCGTCGGGATTGACAACCGGCACAAACCACATCTCCCGGTTATTGACAAGAAAAGTTACGTATGGATCGCTTGCGTAGCCATCAACAAGATAATGGATGAAAAACAAGATAATTTCCGGTGTTATGATCTCCCGGGCATGTATGGCACCGGTGAACAGTATTTCGGCTTCATCTGCTTCATCGGCTGCCACATTATCGGAAATTTTGACTGCATATATGTCAAAACCGCCGAGATTAAATTCTTTTTCGTAAGTATCTCCGATATCGTACAAGGCGATGATTCCGGGATATTGATCGACCAGCCGGCGGATTTCAGCGATAATCTGATCGTAGGTAAAAAAATGTTTAAAATAATCCTCATTTGCCAGATTTTCCACATGTTTTTGCAGATTGTCAATCTGTGATATCACCGGATAACCTGACTTCTTCAATAACATCATCTCCTCGGTGGTCACCACAGCTTCCACCAGCCCCTGTTTGCTATCGTAGCAGGTTATATCGGCTCCGAGTTTTTGCAGAGCCCGGACCGGATCTGTTTCCGGTGAAAAAAAAGGCACCTGGATGAGTGTATAAATCCGGGTTTCCGCAGCCATCAGCGCAGCCGACAGGAGAATACATATCACGATTGTTTTTTTCATGCCTATTCGCCCTTAAATTCTTCGATTGAAAACACTTTCAAAATATCAGCCTTTTCATCCAGCACAAAGGTAATTTCCGCTGCATACATAAGGTCGGCCATACCCGTCGTAACGATCATTTTTCGGTCATCCTCCTGATAGGCAGCCTGCCAATCCGGAAAATCGGGCCACTGGAGTTTTGAACCGGCCGGTTTTGTACGACGTTCAAGTTTGGCCTTAATTTGGCGGTATTCTACACCCGCTTTATCGACAAACTCGCGGGCACTGCCGGTTATTTCATATTCCTCAGGACACAAAACATTCATACGATAGAGCGATTCATTTTTTTTCACCACACCCTTTACACGAACAATGGAAAAAGGTTCGGCATCCAGTGAATCGCACAAGAGTGTATAGCCGATACCTTTTGTATGCGAAAAACAATAGATGACGGGGCAGGTATATACTGAAATTTTTTTAAATCCGTATACACCCACCGTACTGAATCGACTGCCGGATTGTTGACCGCCAATAACCGAGTAGTGACTTGTGTTGAGCTTTCGGCCGGTGAACAAAAAATATTCAGCGGAGCATGAAAATATAAAAAAACAGAATGTCATTAAAACGTATTTCATAAATAACTGGCAAAAAAACAAAGCCCCCGTTGAAAAAAAACCATAACAAGGGCGAAATAAGGAGCGGATTCGGGAATACTTGGCACCTCAATATCGGCCCGTTCAGCCTTTTAACTTTTCCATCACCTGTCTTGTCACCTCTTCGATGAGATTGGATTGCACCGGCGAGGACGGTTCCGGTTTTTCCTTGGGTGGCGGTGCTTCACAGGTGCCTTCTATCGTACAAGCGGGAGCAGTGGAACGAATACCGAATTTCTTCCGCAGGTCCAGCAATGTCTCGACATCCCGGGGTGGCAGTCCATGTATGTTGCCCAGTTGATGAGCCACAAGCATAATCTTGGCAAAATGTTCCATCGTTTCCATCTTGAACAGCGCCGAAGTGACATCACTGCCTACGGTGATAGCGCCGTGATTTTCCATGAGAATGGCATCGTACTGGTTAAGATAGCGCACCACCACATCAGCGAGGTCCTGGGTTCCTGGTGTGGCGTATTCGGCAATGGGAATGGAGCCGATAGCAATGATAACTTCAGGCAGCACACACTGTGTCAGGGGAATTCCGGCAACGGCAAATCCCGTCGCTGTGGCCGGATGTGCGTGTACGACGGCGTTTACATCCTCACGGGCTTTGTAAATCGCAAGGTGCATTTTTGATTCGGACGACGGCCGTGTGGTACCGGCGACCTTATTGCCGTCGATATCCACAACAACCAGATCCTGAGTTTTGAGGAATCCCTTACTCACGCCGGTCGGTGTCATAATGATATGGCCGTCATCCACCCGTGCACTCACATTGCCGTCGTTAGCGGCCACATAGCCGTGATTATAAATCCGGCGACACATTTCCACGACATCTTTTTTAACGGTAAATATTGAAGCTGACATGATATAATGAATCCTTTTATTTATTCCGTATCAAATCGATCGATAACTCCAACAACAAGACTGCGGACCGGCACACGCTCACCGAAGACATCCGCTGCCGCACGGCCCTCACGGGCAATGAGCACCACATCGCCGACGCCCGAATCAACGGTATCGACAGCGACGGATGTCACGCCCGTGGGTTTTAAATCCAAGTCGACGTTTTCAACGAGTAATAATTTTCGGCCCTTATAAACCGGATTTTTTATCGTTGCAACAATATTTCCAATGACAACACCAATATCCATAATTTATCATCTTTTCCAGCTTTTTTTCGCATTTTCAATTTCTTCCCGAGGCGCCGTGTACGACGAATCCAAAATACCCACGATGGTCGCGTCGCTCGGGATAATGCGGCCCGGAATACCCAGTGTGGCTTCTCGGGAGCTCACCCAAAACACAATCTCACCTTCGCCGGAACCTACGCCATCGGCTGCGATGATAGGAGCACCCATGGGTTCGTATTCCTCATTGATGGGCTGCATGACGTACATTTTTATGCCTTTTAATTGCGGGTCTTTTTGCGTGGCCCACACCTTGCCGATCACTTTTCCCAGTTTCATTCAGTAAACTCTCTCAGACAATACGCAGATAATCGACCATGGTACACCGCCGCATACGCGTGAATGTACGAGCCGTGGTGATACCCTCACCCGTTGGGCTTGCGATGCTGAATGTTATGGTACCTTCGCCGCCCACACCCAGGCCGGCACCGGAGGGACCGTTTTTAACAAACAGACAACAGTTCATGGCTTTGCCCATTTTGGTGAGATTCTCCACGTTTTTCGAATGCATCAAAGCCGTATGCCTGAAACCGTGCTCCACATGAATCGCCACCCGAATGGCCTCATCCACATCTTTCACGCGCACCAGCGGCAGACACGGCATCATTTGTTCACCCAAAACAAAGGGATGCTCCACCGGTGTTTCTCCGAACAGCATCACAACATCGGTATTGACGTTCACTCCGACCTCACGGGCCAGCACATCAGCGTCGCGGCCGACAAATTTGCGCACCACAACAGGTTCTTCCGTGCCACGGCCACCGTCAACAAACACTTTTTCCGCCAACTGATCCATCTGCGCGGTCGACAGTTCTTGGGCGCCGTGGGCAATCAATTGTTTTTTCAATTCGTCGGCCACACTGTCGACAACAATGATGATTTTTTCTCCGATGCACAAAATATTGTTGTCAAACGTCGCACCTTCGATGATGCTCTTTGCCGCTTTGACCAGATCGGCGGTCTCATCCACCACCACGGGCGGATTGCCGGGTCCGGCGCAAATAGCCCGTTTGCTTGCTTTCATGGCAGCCTGAACGACTCCGGGCCCGCCGGTTATACACAACAGATCGATATCCGGGTGATTGAACAGAACCGTGCCGGTTTCAATGGTCGGCTGTTCCACTGAGGTAATCAGATTTTCCGGCCCGCCGGCCTGTACAATAGCCCGGTTTACAAGCTGTACACCGTAATTGGACACATTTTTGGCACCGGGATGCGGATTGACCACAACGGAATTTCCTGCGGAAATCATGCTGATGGCATTGTTGGTCAGCGTCGGCACGGGATGTGTGGACGGTGTGATGGCACCGATCACACCGAACGGAGCCATTTCAACAACCGTTAAACCGTGATCGCCGGTCCATGCGGTTTGCTCCAGATCCTCCACACCCGGTGTAAAACGGGCGGCGAGAAAACATTTTTGCACTTTATGCTCAAAACGGCCCATTCCGGTTTCTTCGATGGTTCGTTTGGAGATGTCGGCGGCATTTTCTTCAACCACTTTGCGAATAGCAGCGATGAACTGTTTGCGTTTTTCCAGAGACAGGCCGGACAACACCGCCTGCGCCCTGACCGCAGCCTGAATGGCGTCTTCCATGTTGGGAAAAATACCGTCCTTGCCAAAGGTGGCTGATTTTACTCCGTTACCGGAAGCCGGCAGCGCACCCTGACGGTCCAATTCCTCCATGACCTTTTGTACGATTGTACTGATTTGTGTGGAATCCACGTTCTAACCTTGTCATTTTATGAAAAACATCTATTGTTCGTATTTTTGATACAGTATTTCACCCTGCACTTCCAGCGTATCCACTATAGCGACAATACTGGTGTCCGTCGGTACGGTATCCATATTTTTGGCCATTCGAGCCGAACTGCCGCGCACGCAAATTACGATTTCATTGACACCGGCTCCTACCGTATCCACGGCGACCACATGATTCTTGGTCGGCTTATTGTCGGCTGTAATCAGATTCACGATCAGCAACTTGTTGCCGGTTAGTTTTTCGTCCTTAACCGTCGATACGACCGTACCGACCACTTTACCGAGTTCCACTGTTTTTCCTTTATATTCTAATTTTTAATCAAACCTTCATCGGCAAAACTATAATATTTATCTTTCCCGATAATAATATGATCGAGAACATGAATATCAAAATATTTACACGCCTCAACAATCTTTTGCGTCACTTGCCTGTCCTCAACCGAAGGATTTGGATCACCACTGGGATGATTATGCAATAAAATAATATTGGCTGCCGACTGGTGCAGAGCTTCCAGAATGATTTCACGTGCATCGACGACACTTTCAGCCAGACTGCCCAAAAACAGCGATTTGTCACAAATGACATCCATACGCAATGTTAAGAACATCACACAGAATTCTTCACGGCCTAAATCGCGAAGACGCTGTTTCATCAGCTGATAAACATCATCCGCATTTTCAATTCGCGGCCGGTCCTGCCATTTTTGTCCTGCAATCCGTTTCGATATCTCCAGCGATGCCTTGATCTGCGCCGCTTTGGCCAAACCGATTCCTTTAATATCACAAAGAACATTAAAATGGCCGCTATCCAGTCCGCGCAGTCCGTTGAACTTTTTTAAAACCTGACGCGCCAGTTCAACTGCGGTCAACTCACCTGAGCCGGTCCGTAATATAATCGCCAGCAATTCCGCATCCGAAAGCGATGCGGCACCATATTTTTTCAACCGCTCCCGCGGCCGTTCTTCCTCCGGCCAATCCTTGATTTTCGTCGTGTAGCGTTTCATCGTTGTAAATTGGAATATAAAAAGATAAAGAATTAAAAGCAAGAAAAACGGGAGGCCAAAGGTAATATCTCAGTTATGGGTGGAAGGTGCGACGCACCGGCTCTCGACATCTGTCAAAATTTTAAATTACATATATTTGGCAAAAGGAGGTGCGTCGCACCGGTTCTATCCCACCCGAGACTGAGGTTTTACGGCCAAAGGTAAAACTTCGGTTACAGGTGGGATAATAGAATCACAGATAAACCGCAAGTTATAATTTTTCTGCCTATCAGCGGTATGAATAAGGTAATAAGGTTAAAATTTGGGGGATCGGTATTCTACCAATGTGACATAACAAGCTCAAAGTAATTTTAACTACAGGATATATCTAAAAGGGGAAAATTTTGATACTTTGGGACGGCTCCGGCTA
>JAFGEC010000148.1 GCA_016931775.1 Candidatus Zhuqueibacterota bacterium
GTATTCAAACGACATGTTGAAATGGTTTTGGATTCAGCATCTTTATACCGGAATGTGATCGTTTCTCCGTCATAATAAAGAATATTCTTGTTTTTGGGGCGGGTCTTAGTTCAACCAAAACCAATCGCTTAAGCCAACCGGATCAGCCGTCGATTCAATTACGAAAAATGTGTTGCCATCGGAAGGGCTTGAGCCGGCGGCTTAGGTCAGCCGTTATGTGTTGTGCGCCTTTAGATACCCTCAACCGGCACGTTGTTGGATGATCCCAGACTGTAATATGGCAGTAAGAAAAATATGACTCGAAAAACAACATTTATGACAATTGTAATATACGTATCGTTGGCTGTCGCCCTTTATTCCCATCCGGCCGTTTTGGCAAAAAACGGAAACAAACTGGTTGTGGACAACGTCAAGTTCATTCCGTCTGATAATCCAAAATCACTGATTTTTGAAAACATTAATAAAGTAGAAAATCCCAAATAGGAATTATGAACATGCTCTGTTGCATTCCACTCTTACTCCTGATGACGTGTCTCCTTGCCGTCAGATGCACTGTTTCACCCAACTATGTTGCAGACAACTTTGATCAAATTGCGCTTCTCGACGTTCAAGGGTTATGGGGCGGGAGAGATCTCTGGATTGCGGCTGATGGAACAGCATACAGCAGAGTTGTAGTACGTCCGGAAGAAGGACAGTCCGGTCTCCAGGAAACGCGGTACCAGTTTAAGGTTTCGGATCAGCAGATTTCCGCTCTGCACAAGCTTTTTCGTGATCACCGGTTCTGTTCGATCCACACGGAAGATCGCTACGGCATTCCTGATGAAGCTCGCCCGGCGATTTACATTCGCGCCGGTACGCAGGCTTGTGGAGTCGCCAAGTGGGCGAATAGCCAACATCAAGGATTTGATTCTATTTACGCCTTCCTGCTCGGGATTGCCGAAAATGGATTACAGGGAAAGCAGATTAGTTATGGGACATACAATTGGCAATGGAAACCACCGGAATTCCCCGACAATCAGACCATTTACGAAATGACCCGTCCCAAGCTCTGACCATACGTCATATGATACGAAAAATCCGGATTAGGAGAAAATAAAATGAGTATCATATTGATTTTAACTGTTTGCATTTTAATTGGCCACTTTTTTTATTCACAAGGATCCATCGCGAAAAAAAATCAGGTAATATTAAAGTCGGAATGGGCGCCGAACTGTAAACACACAGAAAATGCTTTAATCCAAATTACTGGATTTCTGAATAATATAAAAAAAAATACAGATGATGAATATCTTTTAGAATCTGCGAAAAACATCTTAAGGGAAATAGACCAATATCGTGTGCAATTCGATGGAATTATCAGAAATGGACAAAAAATAATTTTTTGTAATTTTTTCTACAAGGATGATGATTGGGATATAGACTGGCAAGAAACACTTGTCGAGGTTTTGGATGGCGGTTATTGGTATTGGCAAATAGAGTATGATGTTGAAACAGGAAAATGTATCAACTTTACTGTAAACGGAGTGGCATAAACAATCTGCCAATAAAGTAATCCACCGGACAAAAAAAATCCATTCGGATAACGAAAACCAGCCGCTAATGCGGTGAAACCACTCTCATTCATAGTTTCAGTTGTAGCGTGCGGTTCCGTCATTTCTTTAAGGGAAAGGCTTCCAAGAATACCGAACAGTAAAGAGTTAAACATAAAAATATGAATGGTTACCGGAAAATCCGGAGATATCTATCTCAATACAAGATTGATATTGATTTTCGTGACATTTTTTTATAACATTTTGAAATTCGGGACATTAATGATCACCAGAAAAATTATAGAATCATATGTTATATCATAAAAAAAACAAAGTTTTAATAAATTTCAGTCAAGAAAAAAACTTCCGTATTTGTTCATTATCTGGCGGAGCAATTCTATGAAAAGTATAAAATTTTTTTGCTCCCTTCTCGCGCTTTATTCAGCCATTTATGCCCAACAGACCGATACCAAGACCTGGGAGCAGACCACAGCAGCCGATTTCAACAGCGGTTCGCTCACCGACGTTGTCGTTACTGATCTGGACGGCGGCGAAGTGGAATTACGTCCGCAACTGATCCTCAGCAGGAACGAATATACCGATAACGATGCCTTGCGGTTTATCACCCGGCATCCGCATGGAGATTATTTTATCAAATCCCTGGTGCAAAATGGCGCTGTTTTGGTGCAAAAATTCGCCTCCACCGGGGAAAAATCAGGCTCTCCATTGCGAGTGAGTGAATCGTTGCATGGCAAAGCCTACGATCCGCGAACGGCCATTTTGGATGATGGAACAGCTCTAGCCGTCTGGAGCGAGGGCGACGATGAATCCGGTCGCTTTGCTTATGGCCAGCTTTTTCAGGACAGCCTTTTAATTGGATATAATTTTAGAATCAGCCAGGGCGAGTATGTTACCGATCCTCATCCGATTCCGTTGGCCAATTACTTTGAAAATAATTTTTGCATTTTTTATTCGGAACGACATCTCAATCCGGACAGAATCATTATGTTCATGCAAAAAAGAGACAAGCAAGCAAGCCAATTGATGGTCACCCAAATCCACGATCATAACGTAAAAACTTATGAAAGGATCAAATCCGTAATTCTGGATAGAGAGGATCATGTGCTTGCCGTCTGGGAGGGCTTTAACGGTCTCAGCAGTGATCTTTTAGATATTTACCTGCAAAAGCTTGATCTGAACGGAAAGCCGTTAGAGTCGCCCATTATTGTCAATGATGATCAAAATTTTGAGCAGAGTAGTCCCTTTATTTGTCTGGATAATCGGGATAACTTTCTGATTGTTTGGCGCGACACCCGGAGTTCCATACCGGATCAAAATTATACTTTTGATATTTACGGTCAGTATTTTTCCAGTTCCGGCAAACGTTTTGGCAGGAATTTCAGGATCAACCGGGACAGGAATGTCGTTCTGCTTTCACCGTATGTGCGCTATGTCGACAATGAATTTTTCATAACCTGGAAAAGCGCAAACACCAATCAAACGATGAGTGAAATTAAAGCCAGCCATTGGAAATTCGATCCGGTTTTTCAGGGCGAATTTTCATCTTCTGTTCTCAACACCGGTTCCGGCAATGTGAGCTATATGACGCTCCAATGGCAAGCCGATCTGCCCGGCGGGACAAGAGTGCGATTCCAATTGAGATCGGCACAAAAGGAAAGCCAGATAACGGCCGGCGAGTGGTACGGCCCCGACGGCCCGGGCGGCTATTACGCAGAGGCAGCCGGCACGGCAGTCGATGCCGGCCATGAAAACCATTCCTTTATCCAATATCGGGCTGTGCTGGAAACCGATAGTGTTACCGAATCGCCGTCGCTCAAGTCTGTCACGCTCGTTTATCAGACAGCAGATAACATGGCGCCGTCACCGCCGCAACGGTTCCAAGCGGCAGCCGGCCGTTCCCAGGTCGATTTAACATGGAAACCATCCACGGACAAGGATGTCCTCCAATACCATTTATACCGAAGCATGGAAAGCGGTGTGTCGAATCACTCCCGGACGTTTATCATTCCAGGTGATCAGACCAGCTGCACCGATACATCCGCCGTCACCGGAACGCGCTATTATTACTCCATCGCCGCTGAGGATTCGAGCCACAATATCGGGTCAGCCGCTCCCGAAGTTTCAGTGGTTCCCTTGGGCGCGACATTTTACGTCGAAAACGGCCGGGAAGGCGGCGACGGCTCTACCGGCAGTCCATTCTCCTCCATCAACGAAGCGCTTGAACAGTGCATCTATGGTGACACCATCCGAGTCTTGCCGGGCGAATACCACGAGTTTGTCCCCTTAAAGCCGGGGATAGCCCTCATTGGCACCGGCGCACAATCGACTGTGCTGAAAGGATTGTCAAACGAACATTTCGTCGTGCGGTGTGCGAACAACACGCTGGTAAAAAGTTTGACAATTGTACGACCGGAATCCGAGATCATGAATGAAGCGGTTTTTGGCCAGGACATTTCGACAACCATAAGTGAAAATATCATTGTTAATTACGGTGAACAGGAATGGCGAGGTTCCGGCGTTCATCTGACAAACTGCTCACAAAGCGAAGTGCAAAACAATGTAATTATCGGTTTTTCAAACGGCATTAATGAAATTTATGCAGGCGGGACGATGCGGAGCGGTGACAATATCCTGCGCAACAATATCATTCAATGCGACACAGGCATTCGCATCAGATACAAATCCGGCAGCAGAATCATTAACAATACCATTATGCCAAGTTCAACAGCAATATATATTTTACAATCTTCCAAGATCGAAATCCTGAATAATATCATTTACGGAAAGAATGGCAACGGCATTTTTGTGAAAAGCTCCTCTGTTCGTTTGGATTATAACAATATTTATCAATTCCCGGAAGATTATGCCGGCGATGCCGCTCCCGGAGTCCAAAACATCTCTGCCGATCCCTTGTTTGTGAATGCCGCACGGGATGATTACCGGCTGAGGACCGGCTCACCCTGCATTAATAAGGGCCATCCGGACGAGATTTATAACGATTCCGGTGGCAGCAGAAACGACATGGGGGCTTATGGCGGGCCGTTTCCCATGCCTCTGAGCCTGACAAGCCGATTGTTCAAATCGATCAGCCTGTCTTATCTGACCGCCTCTCCGGGAGACACAATTATTGTTAAAGCAATCGTGGACGATCCCATAGGATTAAAAAAGGCTGTTTTTTCCGTGGAATTTGATCCGAGCTTGCTGGCATTTTCTAGCGCTCGGTCGACATCGACAACCCGTAATTTTTCCATTTTTTTACAATCCGGTACCGGAGAGATCGGTTTAACGATGGCTTCCACTCAAGAAATAGAAAACGGCGACGGCGAGATCCTCAAATTTTTCTTTATCGTGAATCAAGATGTTCACTCGGGCGACGCCACATCGCTTGGGCTCAAAAACGTGCAACTATATGATGGTGCTGACAATCCGATTGGTCTGAAAAGCATTACCGACGGCGCAATTGTCGTTACCCGTTTTTTTCCATCGGGCAGGTATATTTTTGTCGACTGTAAAAACGTGGGATTCGAGGATGGCACGGTGGCCCATGCTTTCCGCACCATCCATGCCGCGCTTGAAAAGGCTGCGGCCGGTGATACCATTATCGTCGCTGCCGGAGAGTATTTGGGCAGTTTTTCCATGAAAGAGGATGTCTATCTCAGAGGCAGCGGCGCCATGGTCAGCCGTTTGTTGCCCGCTAAGGAAAATCGAGGTGCTGTTGTTCGATTCGATTCCATTGCCAGAGGAGAGCTATCCGGATTTTCGATCCTAAATATAAACAGAAATTTAGAAAGCGGCTGGGCGATCGAGTGCCGGGCTTCTTCACCGCTCATCACCAATAATTACCTGAAAAACGATGTCATCATCGGCGGACTGATCGAATGTTCGGAGAACTCAAAACCGGTCATCAGCCACAATACGCTGATCAATTCGGGGATCAATATTTTCAATTCAGATGTAATCATTGTCGACAATTCCATATCGAGCGGAAGTGAGACGGGAATTCTTTTGCGCGATTCGGGTGGAGAAATTTTGCAGAACAAAATTGCCACAATTGCGGGAGGTCCTCCCCTTTTTATCGTGAACTCCCACGGTAAAATCTCCGGCAACTGGCTCATGGGCGACTGGGGCACTTTGGCCTGCATCGCCATCGAGGATGCTTTTGACATCGATATAACCAACAATATTCTGGAAAGCTTGAATGCCCAGATGTACGGATTGATTATGCACAATTCAAGCAATATCCATTTGATCAATAATACACTTTCCACAGCCAGCAAAGGTATTAATGAAGAAAACTCGACGGGGCTCATTTTGAACAACATTGTTGTCGGCAATAAAGAGTATGGTCTGAGTGTCCACAGCGGGATCGAGCACGACTATAACTGTTTCTGGCAAAACGACAGGGACTATTACGAGTGCACGCCTTCGGATAACGAATTCAACAAAGACCCCCTGTTCGTCAATCCGGAACAAAGTCTTTTCCTGCTGACGGATGGCTCGCCCTGCATCGACGCCGGCCATACCGGCAGTCAATATAACGATCCGGATGGCACGAGAAATGATTTGGGCGCTTATGGCGGGCCGGGGGCAGAACTGATGAAAGGCCTGAACACCGGGATCGATCTTGTTCTCACATCAGGAAACCCGGTTCAGTTTGATACAGCGCTCGTTCATTTGCAAGGTGTTGGTTTGGCCAAAGTGGCCAAACTGGATATGGAGCTTACCTATACCGGCAGTCTCTCCCTTGTCGATGTGCGAACAACCGATATGACCAAAAGCTGTATTCTGCAAAAAAACCAGAAGGCGTCTAACTCTGTGAAATTGTCATTGGTGAATCCCGACGGCATTCAGGAAGGAGACGGGCAAATCCTCACAATGCTTTTCACTGGTAGCGAATCGTCCGGGAATCATGGTGAGTTGATCATCGAATCCGCCACGGCAGTTGATAACACGATAAACGAAATAGCTATCCGCTCGTTGGGAAGCACAACCATTCACATCGTAACCGGCGTCGCAAAAGAGAACGGTAAAAATCCGTATAAATTCGAGCTGGAGCAAAACTATCCCAATCCCTTCAACGCCACTACTTCTATCGAATACCGGATTGCGAAACAAGGCAGGGTCAGCGTCAAAATTTATGATATTTTGGGCAGACAAGTATGCATCCTTTTAGATAAAAGTCAAGAGCCCGGTACCTATACGCTGTTCTGGGATGGCAGGGACAATCGAAATTATGTTCTACCCTCGGGCCTGTATTTGCTGAGATTGAAATCGGCTCAGCGGGAAAAGATCATCAAACTGGTGATGATCAGGTGAGGTGAAGGGTGCGTTGCCGTCATTGCGCTTTATAAAAGCCCACAAATGCGTCGCACTTAAAACGTCAACTGTTCAAAGTGCGACGCATCGTTATACGATTATATACAATTACTGTTAACACCATGCACTCTTGAAGTGAAGATGCGCCGCAC
>JAFGEC010000149.1 GCA_016931775.1 Candidatus Zhuqueibacterota bacterium
ACCACACGGTTCATGCCTTCACAAAAGGCTCTGTCCGCGAAGGGTTTTAAAAAAGCGGGGCCCTCCTGCCAGCTGATATGACTGGTAAACGCTTCCATTTCCACAATTTTATGATTGTAAATATGCGCGGCGCTGGCAATACCCTTGACAACCTGCAGTTCCAGGAAGCCATCGGGATCGAAGCGGTCCTGCTTGTCCGTCCAGAATTCTCCCCGCATAACATCCACTGAACCCAGCGCTTTCAGGTCTTCTGTGGGTACATCATGCAAAGGGGCACCGGGACCGCCCGATTCGGAACAAATTTGTAATCCGTATTGATGGCAGATATCACGGGCATTTTCATACAAGTTTTCAACAAAAATATCGGACACGGTCTTGCGAAAATCGTACAAAAACCGTTCCGTTGTTTCTTTATTTTTAACGATCGTTCCGAAAAGAGCGGGCAGCCAGGGTTCGATACGGTAATTATTTCTTTGAAAAAATTCATCGGTCAGGCCGGGTGTCCAGATGATATTGGGATTCGACTCATAACTGGCGAGATAAAGACGCTCCAGAGCCGTTTCTTTCACAGGACCGCAGCGTTTTTCGAGACGGTCGATAATGGTCATAAAATGATCCCTCACAGCCTGTCTGGAAAAATGGTCCAGAACCAGTCCCTGAGAGTTTTTACTGGGCACCCACAATCGCTGGCCGAAATTGGTACAAACGGCACGAAGAAAAACCCAGCGTCCTTGCGGCAATTCAAAATTGACGGACTCGTGATTTTCCAGAATCTGGATTTTCTCCATATCATTTAATGTACCGTCCGCTGCGAGAGGAAAAACCAGGACCGCGACATCTTTATAATATACCGGCAATCCATTTTCTCCTCTGGGTACATGCAGATCGAACACGCCGTAAGATTTCGAAAAAGTATCAGGAACTTTTGGAAACGGCAGTTCACGTTTATAGGTAAGCGGACCCTCCACCGTATCGCTCCAGGCCACCATCTGCATCAACGCCTGTTCCGGAGTCGTCCAGCCGGCACCGGCGTTCCAGCTGCTTGAAACGATGAGCCCCATTTTGAGTCCGAGCTTTTGCGCCTCCTGTAATGCGAAGGCAATGCCATCCACTTGTTCCGGACTCATAAACGCCGGACCGGCGGGAATGACGTCCTTTTTATCGGCGATACCCAGATCGAAAATATCGACGCCCCCCAGACCTTTGGCTTTAAACTCCTGCAGTTCATGCCTGATCACTTCGTAATCAAAATTACCGTGCGGCCAAACCCAGTAACCACGCGGCCGGGCCTCGTCAGGGGGATTTTGGAAAAGATCCTCCAGGTCTGTAGCGAGATTGATCATTGGCAGAATGAGAAGAAAAAGAAGCCATGTTTTTTTCATTATAGTACTCCTCGTGCTTGAAGGCTTGTTTTAAAGGCTAAATTCATCGAGTTTTTATCATGTCTTTAACTTGCTTAAAAATTTCACTTCTTTTGCAGCACATTTCAAAAAAGTCGGTTATACTATACTTTCAAACAATTACTGGAACGGTTTAACCGGTTAATGGGACCACTACCATAGGCAGTGGTTTAAGAATCGAATTAAAACCCCGAAGTGCACGAAGATATTGCAGTCGGTTCATTGAGTTCCATTGCAGAGTCTAATTTTTTCATAGGTACCAAAAAACGACAGTTTTGTGACCGTTTATCACACCTCACTCCCATTCCTTTTAACACGAATTCCCAGGAAAAATAAACCCAGAACGGTTAAAAGGGCATTCACCACGAGAATTTCAAAACCAAACCGGTAAAAAAACCATTTCTCCGAGTTGAAATACAACAAAATCGAGATAACTGGTGCCAAAACACATACAATGGGTACAAATCTGTCCCGCACGGTTCGCTTGCACAACATGCCATAAACAAACAGTCCCAACAGAGGACCGTAAACATAACCTGACACCCTGATAAACGCATTCACCACGCTTTCATTGTTCAGCTTCCGGAAAACAAGAATGACCAGAAAAATCAATAGTGAAAAACCAAGATGTACAAAGGGGCGAATTTTTACCGGCGGATTTTTGCGTTTTTCAAAATTTAGAATATCCACACAAAACGAAGTGGTCAATCCGGTCAGCGCGGAATCGGCGGATGAATAGGCGGCAGCCGCCATACCGAGCAGAAAAACGATACCGGCAAAAGGTGAAAAGTATTTCAGGGCCAGCAGAGGATACAAATCATCGGTTCGTTCCGGTAATGTAATTCCCAGAGCCGAGGCATACTGGTACAATAAAAGCCCGAGTGACAGGAACAGCAGATTGACCGCAAGCAGCATACCGGTCAGCACAAACATGTTTTTCTGTGACTGGCGCAGGCCGGGACAGGTCAGGTGTTTTTGCATCACAGAGTGATCGACACCGTTTGTCACAATGGTCAAAAAAATGCCGGTGAGCACCAATTTAACGAAAAAGCGCGGATGCGACCAGTTCCAGACGAAAATTTTGCTATTGGGGTTGTGGATGATCGTTGTTACCAACTGCGGTACGCTTAAATCGAGCTGAGTACCCACCAGACGAATGCTGAGCACGACCGCAGCCAGTAAAAAAGTGGTCTGCAGCGTATCGGTAAAAACAACCGTTTTGATACCGGAACGTACCGTGTAAAGCCAGATCAGCAGCAGGGTGACCAGCACGGTCACCTCAAAGGGTACACCGAGGGGATCGAATAACGACAGCTGCAGAACCCCTGCCATCAGGTAAAGCTTGAAAGCAGCCGTAAAAGTTTGCGCCAGCTGGAAAAACAGTGCGCCGGTTTTATGGGTAAAAACTCCAAACCGGTTTTCCAGGTATGAATATATAGACACGAGTTTCAGCCGGTAATAAAGCGGCAAAAGCACCAGAGCGATAACCGCCAGTCCGATGGCATAACCGATCACGAGCTGAAAATAGGTGAACTGGGAATTTCCCACTTCTCCGGGAACGGAAATAAAAGTAATGCCGGAAATCCCCACACCGATCATGCCGTAAGCCACCAGAGGCCACGGCATCTTGCGGTCTGCGGTGAAAAAAGTCTCGGCGGTGGTTCGACGTGAGGTCAGTACTGAAATGACGAACAACAGTCCGAAATAAAAAATCAATACGATTGTTGTGGTGAGAGGGGTCATTGACTCACCCTTAATCCGGAATGATAACGGAATCGATTTTTAAAAATTCGGCAATCCGGCTCAAAGTTTTTGCACGCCGGCCGACACCCAGTGCAAAGTGGTGGGTAGGCCCTTCCGCGCACCAGCGTTTTAAAAAGGTCAAAACATCCGGTTTAAAATAGCCGCGGGTATTTGTATTCCCTGTCGGCGGTACGGGGCCGGCAACGGATTCACCTTCAGCCAGGATAAACTTGAATCCGCCGTCGGCTTTTTGAGTGATCCCCAGCATGGTGATGGGGCCTTCCTTGATTTTAAACTCGACACTGGCGCCGCTGCCGGGTTTGCCGTGGTATTTGGTCAGACTGCGGAGCACCGGCTTCCCGTTGGCGATATTAATGTGGTGGGGTCCGTCGTGTCCCAAAAGAACAAAGCCTTCAATAAAATCAATAGGATGAAATTCCGCAAAACTGCCCCCCATTTCCAGACGGTCCATAATCATCATGGCGATACATGTTTTCAGGTCGTTTTCGCCGCACATGGGAAATCCGGCCGCAGTAAGCAGCGAATTGCCCACAATCAGATTGGTCATCAACCGGCGCGTTTCCGATCCGGCTTGAGCTTCATAGTAATAGGCAAGACCATCCAGTTTTTTTCCTTCGATAAATCTTTCAAGAGCCACCCCGGCCCGGGCGGCAATGTTCAAGTCTTCTGGTGTCAGTTTACGGGTTACCGGATCATTTTGGGGATCCGGGGTGTCGAAAAAATCCAGAATGCGTTTTTCATATGATGCAACATCTTTATCGTTTGCATTTTTAAAGTGGAAAAATAAATCATCCGGTTCGGTCTGCACGATATGGCAACCAAAGGTCCCGGTGAGCATGGTGGGATCGGTATGCATATCCAGCATCGCTTCGAGAACGTGACCCATCTGGCCGATTCGTGCACGTTTGAGATCGTGCAGCACATGGGCGATTCGGCAAAATTCGTCGATTTCCTCTTCTGCACGGGGATCATTATGCAGCATTCCAATAACCGTAGGCGGCACCGGCCGCCCCATTCGTATGGCGACACCTGTAAACTCGGGCAACGAGCAAATATCGTCATTCAATAACTGTTTGTAAGTGGATGCT